>DATGQM010000278.1:0-3697 GCA_035304205.1 Arenibacter sp.
TTCACAACTGCCCACCGATCAAGGGCAAAGACACCAATATTTATTGGTGGATTTTACCGATTTTGGTGCTTATAAAAAAATAATCGGCACCTACTTTGAACACAATACGATAGACATATTGATAAACAACACCCAAGGGCCCGCGGCGGGAAGCGCCATGGATAAACAGGTGAACGATTATCAGACAGCTTTCGACCTTTTGTTTAAGACGGTGGTATTTACCACGGAACAGGCCTTAAAGGGGATGACGGTGCAAAAATATGGACGTATCATCAATATAGCTTCCGTTTCCGTAAAAGAACCCCTATCCTATTTGGCCCTTTCCAACACCATACGTGCAGCAGTGGCTACCTGGTCCAAATCATTGGCCACCGATGTGGGCAAATATAACATCACCGTAAACAGCACCCTGACCGGATATTTCAACACGGAAAGAATTAAGGAACTAAAGGCTAACAAGGCAAAAAGTTTAGGCATTTCTATTTCCGATATCGATAAACAAATGATCTCCAATGTTCCGGTAGGGCGATATGGCAATCCCGAGGAATATGGATATCTGGTCGCTTTTTTGGCTTCCGAGCAGGCTTCCTTTATCACGGGGACCAATATCCCTATTGATGGCGGCCTATTAAAATCGTTATAAAGTCCTTGATCCCCATCCTTACTAAATCGATTATCCCCCAGCCCAAATGGGCGCAATCAAATTGGATAAGGAAAAATAGACTTTTGGCTTCTGACTTTTGGCTTCTGGCTTTTGGCTTTTGGCTCGTTAACTTTAACACGAGTTTCGAGGTAAGCTCATTTTTTAATCCATAAAAAGCAACGTTGGTATCTTTTTTGCATCTGCCAAAAGAACCTTAGTCTACCTTTCGAACAAGTGTTTTACCCTGAAGGATGGTTAAAACTTGAAAGCGACCAGTTTACCATAAAACAAAAAGAATGAAATATCTATCGACCATATTTATGATAATCCTATTTGCTCAAACGGGGCAGTCCCAATCCATCAACGATCCGTATTCCATTCTTTGGGAACGGGTGCAAAAATTGGAAAAGGAAAATATGACCAAATCTGCCCTGGAAATAGTAACCATCATTTCCCAAAAGGCAAAAAGGGAACAGCATTCCGCCCAACATATTAAAGCGCTCCTCTATACTTCCAAATACGCCATGATCCTGGAAGAGGATGCGCAATTGAACATCGTACAGGAATTTAAATCGGCTATAGCCCAAAGCCAGTTCCCCACCAAAAACATTCTGGAGAGCTATCTGGCCAATCTGTACTGGAACTATTTCCAACAGAACAGGTACCGGTTCTACAATAGGACAGAAACCGAAGAAAAGGGAGATAAAATCGATTTTAGGACTTGGGACCTGAATACACTTTTTTATGAAATAGGAACGCATTTTGAGGCCTCCCTACAAAGATCGCCCGAATTACAGCAGCTGAAAATAGACTCCTTCAACGAAATCCTCAACAAGCAAAAAGGCTCGGAAGTATACCGCCCCACCCTATTCGACCTCTTGGCACATACCGCCCTCGATTTCTATAAAACAGGGGAAAATAACATTACCCGACCGGCCGATAAATTTGAGTTGGACGATCCGGAAATATTGTGCGAGGCCAAATTATTTACACAACGGAAGATCAATACCCCGGACAGTACCTCCTTACAGTCCAAAGCCCTAGTGGTCTACCAACAGCTCCTAAACTTCCACGCAAAAGACCCTTCCCATGAAGCTTATGTGGCCGTAGATGTGGAACGATTGAAATACATTAGGGAAAATGCCGTTTTCCCCAATAAGGACAAACAATACCTTGAGGTACTGCAAAATACCGCAGAAGCCCTTAAGGAACGGGAAAGTTCGGCCCTATACCACTATGAAATCGCCCAACTATACCATGAGCAGGGCAATACCTATCAGCCCAATACCTCGGAAGAAAATCGCTGGAAACAGAAGGAAGCCCTTGATCTATGTGAATCGATCCTGGCCCGGTTCCCAAAAAGCATAGGGGCCGAAAAGTGCAGGGCCCTAAAATCGGAGATCCTTTCCAAGGACATTCAACTCACCGTGGAAAAGCACATTCCTATTAATACGCCTTCCCGTATATTGGTCAATTATAAAAATCTGAATGGGGTACAACTATCCGCAAGGAGGATTTCACAAAAGGAGACCAAGCAACTGAACGACCTTTATCCGGAAGAAAAGAAATTGGCCTTTATCCAAAAATTGCCCGAAACAAAACAATGGAACGCCCAACTTAAGGACGAGAGCGACTATCAATCCCACAACATCGAAATCCTCTTGCCCCAATTGCCGAACGGTTCCTATATCATCCTGGCAATTCCAAATGGCGATACCAACGGCACCTTTGCCTTTAGCCCTGTCCAGGTTACCGATTTCGCCCTAGTAGAGGCCCGGACCGATACACATCACAATTTTCAGGTAATCGATCGTGGAAATGGAAAACCGATTTCGGGATCCACCCTAAAATTCTCCTATCAAAAAAATTATAATCGACCTATAATCAGTAAAAACCTGATTTCCGACGCTATGGGCATGGTATCCGTTCCCTTATCCGACGAATCCTGGAACAATGCAAATATCCTGGTCAGCTACAAAAACGAGGAAGCCTATTTTGAAGGGTTCAATGTTTATGCCCGGCATAAAACCGGCCGGAACGAAACCGGGTATTCCTGCTTTTTGTTTACGGACCGAAGTATCTATAGGCCCGGACAGCCCCTATACTTTAAAGGTATAGCCCTGGAACAAAAAAATAAGGTATCGGCCATACTTCCCAGCACCCCGGTTTCGATAATCCTAAAGGACGCCAATTATCAGGAGGTTTCCCGGCAAGAATTAAGGACCAATGATTTCGGTTCCTTTTCGGGTACGTTCATACTGCCCAATAACGGACTTACCGGCGGGTATTCCTTGGAGGTAAGTTCCTCAAAATTGAATATACAGGGCAATAACCATTTTTCCGTTGAGGAATACAAACGCCCCAAGTTTGAAACATCCTTCGAGCCCATTACCGAAACGTACAAACTTAACGATACTATTTTACTGCACGGCAGGGCAACCGCCTATGCCGGCAGCCATATCACCGATGCCAAGGTGAGCTATACCGTCAACCGGGTCGTATATTTCCCAAGGTGGTACTATTGGCGTTTTCCCCATTTTAATAGCACCCCACAGGTAATAGCCCATGGCGAAACGGTTACGGATGCCGCAGGGAAATACACCATAAATTTTAATGCCATTCCAGATTTAAGCGCAGATGAAAAGGACCTGCCCACCTTTACCTATAAGGTCACCGCTGCGGTCACCGACCTGAACGGGGAGACCCATAGCACCTCTACTGTCGTAAGTGTAGGCTACCATGCCCTGACCGCAAATATGGAAATTGCGGATATGATCGACAAAAAAGATAAAGAGCACAAGATAAAGGTATCCACAAATAACCTGAACGGACAATTTGTAGCTGTGGAAGGCAACCTAAAAATATACAAACTAAATGCCCCGGACTATACGCTACGGCCCAGACCATGGCCAGCACCCGATTATGACGGATTCGGCAAATCCAAATTCAAGGAACTTTTCCCCCATGACGCCTATGGAAAGGAGGATGATCCCTCTACCTGGGAGAAAGGGGAACTGGTATGGGAATCTGCGTTCGATACGAAAAAATCCAAGG
>DATGQM010000279.1:0-2225 GCA_035304205.1 Arenibacter sp.
TCTATTTCTTCCGTAAAAATAAGGTGCGGGGTCTTTTCCGCCACCTCTTCTATATCCATTCCACCTTCCGTAGAATACATGATCATATTTCTGCCAGTGCCCCTATTGAGCAGAACGGACATATAGAACTCCCTGGTTTCACTATCCCCGGGATAATATACATCCTCGGCCACCAGTACCTTGTGCACTTTTTTTCCTTCGGCCGAGGTCTGCGGGGTAATCAGGTTCATCCCGATAATAGTACCGGCGAGCTCCTCTACCTCCCTCAAGTTCTTGGCCAATTTTACACCGCCGCCCTTTCCACGTCCGCCCGCATGGACCTGAGCCTTTATTACATGCCAGCCCGTACCTGTTTCCTCGGTCAATTGCTTGGCCGCATCTACGGCTTCCTTGGAATTATATGCAACCAGCCCACGTTGGATACGTACGCCAAAACTTGCTAAAATCTCTTTTCCCTGATATTCGTGAAGGTTCATAAATTATATAAATATCGATTGTTCAGCTGCAAAAATAGGAAACCCCTCGGATCTACCCTAATGAAAGTCGGATTTTACCCCAGGGAAATCCATACCCACGGATACCGCTGTAAATTCGATTGTTTCATATATAACAATTTGTTATATTAATTGATATTTGTCTAATTTTTTGCCCACGAATAATAAGTAACCTAAATTTGCCCAAAAATTATACGAAATGCAAGGAACTGATCTTTTAAAGATAGCAAAAACATATGGTGACCCGGTCTATGTATATGATTCAGAGAAAATTATTTCCCAGTTTCATCGCCTCACCAATGCATTTAATGGTGTTAAGAAATTAAAATTAAACTATGCCGCCAAGGCACTTTCAAATATTACTATTTTAAGGCTAATGAACAGTTTGGGCAGCGGTCTGGATACGGTTTCCATACAGGAGGTCCGGTTGGGACTATACGCCGGATTCAAACCTGACTCCATCATCTACACCCCAAATGGGGTATCCTTGGAAGAGATAGAGGAAGCCGCTAAATTGGGCGTTCGCATCAATATAGACAATCTGTCCATCCTGGAACAATTTGGCAGCAAGCATCCGGACATCCCAGTATGTATACGCATAAATCCGCACGTGATGGCCGGGGGGAACTCCAATATTTCGGTCGGACATATAGATTCCAAGTTCGGGATCAGTATCCACCAGATCCCCCATTTGCTGCGTATCGTCAAGCTCACCAATATGAACGTTAATGGGATACATATGCATACCGGGAGCGATATCCTGGATATAGACGTATTCCTATATGCATCCGAAATTCTTTTTGAAACCGCCAAAAATTTTGGGGATCTCGAATTCATAGATTTTGGGAGCGGTTTTAAGGTACCCTATAAAGCGGGCGATATTGAGACCAACATAGAAGAATTGGGCGCAAAACTGACCGCCCGTTTCAATACCTTTTGTAAGGCTTACGGGAGGGAACTTACCCTGGCCTTTGAACCGGGCAAATTCCTGGTCAGCGAGGCAGGTTTTTTCCTGACCAAGGTAAACGTGGTCAAGCAGACCACTTCTACCGTTTTTGCCAGTGTGGATTCCGGTTTCAACCACCTGATCCGTCCCATGTTCTACGGGGCCACCCATCATATAGACAACCTGTCCAATCCCGAGGGAAGGGAGCGTTACTATTCCGTAGTAGGCTATATCTGCGAGACCGATACCTTTGCCAGTAATAAACGGATAAAGGAAATTACCGAGGGCGACATCCTTTGTTTTAAAAATGCCGGGGCCTATTGCTTTACCATGGCCAGCAATTATAATTCCAGATTTAGACCGCCCGAAGTACTATGGCACGATGGAAAGGCCATTTTGATTAGGGAACGGGAAGATTTTGAGGACCTGATCAGAAATCAGGTAGATGTTAAGGATCTATTCGCGCCGGTACAAAAAGAAAAGGTAGCCATAAAATAAAAAGTGCTTTTTTTCGTTAGGAGTGATATACCAGCTCAAGGGAAAAATAAAAAAAATAAGGATGAAAATGGTTATCAGGTCTATATACAAGGTACTTTTTATCCTCGTCCTCATCCTATCGCCCGGTGCGATAAAGGCCCAGAACATAACTTGGCTCAGTTGGGAAGAGGCCGTAAAACTTGCGGAAACCGAAAAGGATCCAAAAAAAATCTTTGTGGATGTTTACACCGATTGGTGCGGATGGTGCAAGAAAATGGACAAGGACACTTTTCAGGACCCAAAAGTCG
>DATGQM010000280.1:0-2826 GCA_035304205.1 Arenibacter sp.
CCACAACATCAATGGCCGTAGCCGATGCCTTTATAAGTTGCTGGGATGAAAAATACCGCAGCAATCTTATTAGACCGGAAACGGTCATAAACCAGTATATAGATGAAAACTGGATCCCTATACTCCAAACACCACCGTTCCCCGAATATACTAGCGGACATTCTGTAATTTCTGGGGCAGCGGCCATAGCCCTGACCGATATATTTGGCGATAATTTTGCGTATGACGACGACACGGAAGTACCTTTTGGGCTTCCTGTCAGGAGCTTTACTTCCTTTAATCAAGCGGCCGAGGAAGCCGCTATCAGTAGAATGTACGGGGGAATACATTATAGGGCCGCCGTGGAAAATGGCATGGATCAAGGTAGGGACTTGGGACTTTTCTTGGTAGACAAACTTAAATCGACCAAAAACGGGGCAGTAGCCACTAAATAGTGCCTAAAATGCCCCGTTAAGATCTAAAAATAATTTACTGGACAATATCCCTTTTATTTAGGGAATAGGTGTAAACCGCTCTACTATTCCTCCAATACTTCGCTCAAAACTTTCCCGATACTGCCATTTGGCGCCTGTATCCTTAAAAGGGTCGCCAACGTTGGTGCTATATCGCTCATATGGGCCTGGTGGACGGACCTCCCGCCCTTCTTAATGCCCCAGCCCATCCAGAGCAAAGGAATCTTTGCATCATCGGGATTCCAATCGCTATGTCCAGATCCCTTAGCGGTCAATGATTTGGCGTTCGCATTGAATATGAATTGGATTCCCCCCGATCTTTCCGGATGATGCCCGTTGATCATTCGGGTCTTAAGCTCTTGAGGAATGGATGCGTCCCCTATTTTATTAAAATCGGCTACAAATAGAATTTCCGGATTCCTTTTGAGATATCCAACACATATGTCCCTAAGGTCCTGTTCATCCAGTCGATGTTGATCGATCAATTTATAATCAAAACGGACCTGGTTATAGCCCAAGTCAACTACCAAATTATCTACTTGGAACTTTTCCCTTAAAAGACGGTTCAGATCATCCTTTATCGGGGAATTGACCGTATGGACGGGAAGTTTGTTTTCATTTAAAAACTGCGGATTATGCGATGCCCCGTGGTCTGCCGTAAGAAAAACGGTGTAATTACCTTCCCCGATTTCCTTGTCCAGATATTTTAAAAACTTGGCAATTTCCTGATCCAATCTTAGGTAAGTGTCCTCTACTTCAATGGAATTGACCCCAAATCGATGTCCGATAGCATCCGTTGAAGAAAGACTTACGGCCAAAAGATCAGTTTCTCCCCGCATTCCCAATTTCTCCTGCTTAATGGTTTCCTTTGCGAAATCCAGGGTAATGCTATTGCCATGTGGAGTGTAATAAATTGCACCGTAATCGTCCTTGGTATAAAATTTGGAAGTTTTTACCGGAAATACAGCTGCGGTCTGTCCTGTAATTACACCTTCATATGACTTATTGTCCGCTGTACTCTGCACATATGTTTTAACGTCGTACAAAGTATTCCAATCCATGTTCAAATACTTTTTGGAATTATTTTGATCATTAAAGGCATTTACCCATTTGGGAAGTTGATCCATATAATAGGTGCTGCTGATCCATTTTCCGGCCTTGGCCTCGAACCAATAGGCCGCATCCCCCGCATGGCCGGCCGGCAATATGGCCCCCCGATCCTTAAAGGAAATACCTATTACCTTGGACCTGAAATTGGTCGCCATCTTTAATTCGTCCCCAATTGTATTGGACAGCAGGTTGACAGGGGATTTTTTACCATTATCGGTAGTGGTCCCCACGCTATTCACGTTTGGATCTCCGACACAATTAACGGTTTCCCCTGTCGAATTAAAGGTTATGCTATTCCCGGTTATACCATGGATGGCAGGTACCGATCCCGTATAGACCGTACTATGCCCTATCCCGGTAACCGTAGGTATATAATCGATATAGGTGTTCTCATTGGAAAACCCTTCGTTCAATAGCCTTTTAAAGCCATCGGAACCATATCTTTCGTAATACCGGTATAAATAATCCCAGCGCATCTGATCTACCATAATACCGACCACTAGTTTAGGCCGTGGCAGTTTTTCGGATAATGTTGGGGGTGAAAAACTACTTCCAATGAACAATGCAACCAGTGCCAATAAATAAGTATTCCGTTTCATGCCAAGATGTTTTCATTAAGATGGGCAATAATAAATTGCCCATCATTGGTTTTTGAATATTAATGTCCGCTAAAAATACACAAATGCTTTTAAATGCAAAAGTAGATTTCTAGAAGCAGCCAAAAATTTTCATTAAAATAACCTTGCACCCAACTTTACCGATACCCCTTGCCATTTTAAAACGGTTAAATAGGAGTGTACGGCTATCCCAAAATGAAAGAGTTAACATTCTAACGGATTGCATCAAATCGCAACATCGACCTTTTATATCTTTGCAAGACGCAAAATTATAGCGATATGCCTACTGAACGATGGGAGGATAGTCTAAAACCGATAAAGGCCCAAAAAGGTCCAATGGAGGATTCTATCCCTTGGAAAAACATACGGGCAAAACTCGGGGCCCCAATTATTACGGTCTTACTGCTGATTATTTTATTGGGAATCATATTGTACGGGGTTTATGTAAATTCCTGAATCCATATGTATTAACCGATTATTTCGCCCCCTTCAATAGAAATAATAAACTTTCCTTTCTATAATTCCATATAGTTTTGGAAAATGAAATATCTTTAGCCGACTAAGATACTAGGATACCTTACCAAGTATCCTTCGGAGGTCCCTAGGATTTCCATAAGAAAACAAGCATACGGACCAACCATGAAACC
>DATGQM010000281.1:0-5080 GCA_035304205.1 Arenibacter sp.
ATCTTCCCGATATTTAAACTATGGGCGAGGGCATTAAAAATATCAAAATAAGTGCTCTCGTTTTTATATAGTTCATCATGCGTTCCCTGTTCGATGACTTTTCCCTTGTCCAGCACAATTACGTTCTCGGCATCGATGATCTGGGAAATACTGTGGGATATAATAATTACCGTTCTATCCTTTTTAATGGCATCAAGACTTTTTTTGATTTCCTGCGTGGCAATGGCATCCAAACTGGCCGTCGGCTCGTCCAAAAATATGATAGGCGGATTTTTTAAGAAAAGTCGTGCAATGGAGATGCGTTGTTGCTGCCCGCCCGAAAGCAAATATGCCTTGGAACGATAACCTTTGGGCAGTTCCATGATCTGGTCATGGATATAGGCCTTTTTTGCCGCTTCGATCACTTCGTCCTGACCCGCATTTTGGTTTCCGTACAGAATATTTTCGGAAATACTCCCGTTAAAAATATGGTTCCGCTGCAATACTAGACCGATCTGATCTCGGAGCCATTCAGTATCATATTCCTGGATATCCACGTCATCCAAATAAATGGTCCCCTTGCTCGGGCCGTAAAATTTATCAAGTAAATTGATGAGGGTACTTTTTCCGGCACCGCTCAAACCCACTAGGGCCGTAATGGTATCCGCAGGTATTTCCAACGAAACGTCATGTAGCGCCCGGGTGCCATTGGGATATTCGAAATCTACGTTTTCGACCCGAATGTTCCCTATGACCTTATCGGGAATATAGCTCCCTTTTGGTTCTATTTCATGGTCGGCATCCATTATATCAAAAAAGGCTTCGGAATAAATAAGGGCATCGTTAACTTCATCATAGATAACGTGCAATTGCCTAATGGGAGCGGAAACATTGTTAAATAATAGGATATGGAACATAATGGCCCCGATGCTCATACTACCGTTCAACACAAAATAGGCGGTTAAAATAATAATGACCACCACCCCAAATTGCTCTAAAAACCGCTTGACCCCATCAAACAAAAAACTCAACTGCCTCGTCTTCATTTGATTTTCGGTCATGTCATACTGAATCTTTTCATGTTTATCGGCTTCGAGTTTCTCCCGATTAAAAGATTTAATGACATTTATGGATTCGATCAGCCCGATGATCCCGTTATTTTTGGTCTCCCTGAATTTTCGCATATTGCGCCTAAAACCACTTAATTTATCGGCCTGTAAATTGCTGATATAAAAATAGATGGGAATGATCGCCAAACTAACAAGCCCTATATACACATTGGCCATAAACATGGCGATCAAAGCGATGATGGCATTTGCGAACAGCGGAAGGATATCTATAAAAAAGTTCCGTACCAATCGGGTCAAACTGGAAATCCCCAGATCTATCCGGGTCTGTAATTTACCGCTCTCGTTCTCGGGCGAAGTATAGAACGCCATCCGATACGATAGTATTTTCTCTACGATGGTCTGTGAAATATCCCTTGATATGTATATCCGCAATTTTTCACCATAGAATTTCTGTCCATATTGTATCCCCGCAAAAATCAATTCCTTGCCCAATAAAATGACGCTAATGGTTACCAAAAGGGTAACGCCATCGTTCAGGGCTTGTTTGGCTTCGGTCAGTTCCGTTAATTGATCCACGGTATAACGTAGGACATATGCGTTGACCTGGGCCAGGAACGATCCGATTATGGTTAGGACCAGCGTGGCGATGACCAAGATCCTGTACGGTCTTACAAAATCCAACAGGCGCTTGAAGAGCTGAATTATAGTCAATTATAGCGGTTTAATATTAACGTTAAATTTACTCCGAAAATTCAAGTTAAAAAATCAAGACGTTAAAAAGCTTAGGATTTTGACCATAACCTTTCATCTTCTACCGAAATTCGGTCATAACAACCGGTCCGAACAATACGATCCTTATTATTATTCCATTTTTAAAGTCTCCAAATAAGCTACCAGATTTACCAGATCCTGTTCCTTCATCAGTTTGTTCAGCCCTTCGGGCATCAATGAATTATCCATAGGCTCCATTTTTTCGATGTCCATTTTGGATATCTTCCTCATAGTGGCCCCCATCATTTTTAAAGTGACCTCATCTTCCGAATCGGTTAAAATATAGCCCATAAGCTGGGATCCGTCCTTTAATTGTATGTTGTGGCCCTCATATCCGAAATTAATACCAACATTGGGGTAAATAATCGAAGAATACAAAAAACTCCTGGACAATTTGTTCCCGATATCCGACAGCCCGGGACCAAAATCGGTACCGGCCCCATCCGCTATATGGCAGGATGCGCAAAAGGTGGCATAGACGGATTTCCCGGCCAGCGGATCTCCGTCCAATTCTATCAGATCGGCGATCACTATTTTATCCTCGGCTCCCGTGGCTAAATATTTAGGGGCATTTGTCCGTATTTCATTGTCCCAACTGCCCATCAACTTAATGGCCGCAATAGTCTTGTATTCCTCTTTTAATTTTCCCCCACTTAACAGACTATATAATTTATGCTGTCCGTCCCAACTATTGCCCATGGATTCGATCGTTTTACGCATCAACGGAAAGCTTAAACTATCATCCAATACTATTTTTTCCAGAAAATCTATTGCGGTATTCCCGTTTACACTTCCCAGGACGTCCATCACCTGTAATTTAGAACCTTCGGGCACATCGGAATTGAGATAGGAGGAAACTATTTTACCCCCGCCAAGGGCGAATAATAACCCGGCCGCCTCTTTGCGCAGTTCCAGATCCCCATTACCCGATACCATATTGAATATTGTCTTTTCCTGTCCCTCGATATTTAACTCCTTAACGGCCATCAACCATTCGGGGGTACCCTCGATCTGTGGCAGGACATTTTTTACCATCTGGATATTTTTTGTAGCGCTATTGACAAACTTATTATCCAATTGTCCCAAAGTATAGGCTTTTATCGATTTCCCTTGAGAATGGTCCAAGGCTAGCAGCGAAAATAAAATTTCATTCTTTTGGGGATGATCTTTAAAATGAAAGGCCCTGAAATAGGTCGGCAATTTTTCAGGTGCTAGATTTTTATCCTTGATCAGTTCTACCATGAGTGGTACGGTTGTCTTGGCACCCGATCGCCATACAATTTCAGAACCTGCGGCACTGTTCCACCGTTCGCCCATCTCCTTTTTCCATGCTTCAAAATAAAGATCGGGATATTGGTCCGATCCAATACCCAGGGCCTCCAATTGCCACCTATCTCCCGCCGTATGTTGAGCGGCCAGATCCGCCCAAAGTTTGGCCGCCGCTTCTGTCCCCACATATCTTAATGCAATGGCGGCTTCCCTCCTAACTTGGAGAGAGGTATCATTTACCACCTTGGCCACATAATCGGTTATGTTCTTGGGGGCTATATAACGGGCCATCCGTAAGCCTTGCTTACGGAACCGGGGATCCTTGTCCGATAGGGCCATATCGATATATTCCGAGGCCTTGGCGGGTATTTTTGCCCCTAACCATAACGCCCGTGCCTTGGTGGTCCCCCCTTTTTCCATCAGCTCGGACAAGAAAGGTTCTGCCGCTGTGCCCATGCCATGCAACTTTTGCCATGCCCGATAGAAGACATCCATATTGTTGGAAAGCAGACCTTCCGCCGCCCCTTCCCCGGAAGAAAAATCGAATTTAGGAGATTCGTAGCCCTTTTTGGTGGAGAGATGGTATATACGGCCCCTGGCGATATCCTCCGCTTTGTGGCCCCCGACCCCTCCATCGTACCAATCCGAAATAAAAAGGGAGCCATCCGGAGCTACGGTCACATCGTCCGGCCTGAACCAATCGTCCTTACTGGTAATTATATTTTGGATATGGGCCTTATAACCGGCACCGTCATTATCCACTATATAGGAGCGTACCACATTGTGACCGGGTTCTGTATGGATCAATTGGTTCCTGTATTTTTCGGGCAACAGAACGCCTTCATAAAGAACCATTCCCGTGGGCGATCCCGAGCCCGTTTGCAGCAGGTTGGGCACCGTTCCCGGATCGTTCAAATGCCAATGCCTTAAGGGTATGGAGTCGCTCCACCCTACCCTTCGCTCCTGCCAGCTGGCACCGGTAACTTTATCCTTATACCCGTAACTCCCATATTCCATGAGAAAATTTATCCGTGTCCCGCGATTTCCGTCGTCGTCATTGTCCGATTGCCATAGGCCCCCATAGGAATCGATTACCAGTTCGTAAGGATTTCTAAAATTATGTCCCAACACCTCCACGTCGGACCCGTCCATTTCAGATCGAAAGGCCATCCCCTCGCGATAGGCCTTGCCAGAAGTGTCGATTTTTTCGCCATGGATATCCGTTAGTTGATTTCCATCCTTGTCCATTAAGTGCCGCCCTTCGTTCCCATAATTAAAATACAACCGTCCGTCCGGACCAAAAATAAATGCATGTGCCCCATGATCGTGATCTACCCCCTTCAGGCCCGAGAACATAATTTCTTTGGAATCGGGCGCATCGTCCCCATCGGTATCCGTAAAGACCATGATATTAGGGCTTGCGGAAACGATTACCTTATCGCCCAAAACTACAATCCCGAGGGCCGAGTTTATATCCTCCCCTTGGTAAAACACTTTGGAGGTATCGGCTACCCCATCGTGATCGGTATCCTCCAAGATCAAGATCCTATCCCCCTTATCGTCGTATGTATTATCAGGATTTGCGAACAACCTATAATTCCGCCCCTCACATACCCAGATCCTGCCTCTGGCATCTATGGCCATATTGGTGGGATTAACGACCATAGGCTCCGATGCGAAAAGGTTCAGGATCAATCCGTCCGCAACGGACATGGAAGCCAACGCATTTTCGGGCAGACGTCTTTCTTGGTCGGAAAACTTACTATAGTCGATTACAGGTTTTTCTTCCTTGGTGTTACAGGAATTAAAAAGGATCATAAATCCAAGAAGGAATCCCAGAGTAGTAATTAATGACGGTCTTATCATAACAAAATGGTTGGTTTATTCCCGATGATCGATCTGGCCGATATCAAAACCTAAATATAATTAGGACATTCTGAATAAACCCCATTTCTTCGGCTATTTTATTTTGATAAAGATTGTTTTCTATT
>DATGQM010000282.1:0-8930 GCA_035304205.1 Arenibacter sp.
TTGTCTGAATCTCGGTGCTCGTTAGAAATTCCCGATCTACTATTTTAAGTTTCGCTTTCCAGTTTAAGAAGGGATCCTTACTGATCCAATCGTTGGCATAAGCAATCCTAATGATTTTCTTAAAATTGGTTATATACTTTATAGCCGTATTGTGCGAACATTTCCTTGTGGTCTTTAAATAGTATTCAAAACCACTAATAAATCTGTGATCCACCTCCTTAACGTTCAAGTCCGTTACATGGTAATTGCTTTGGATATAATCGCCAATATGTTTTTTGGCAGTTTTATAACGTTCCGCCGTTCCCGGGGCAAAATCCTTTCCGATCAACTGCTCCACCTTATCATTATGTTCCTTAAAAATTTCAAGCACCATTCTATTAATCTCGTTTTTACCCAAAAAGGCATCCCGTAAACCAATAGCCGTAATATTCTTTCCCTTATTTAAGTGTTCTTGTTCTATGGAATAGATCTTACTCCTAATACTGGTCATCAGACGATTAACTTCCTGGGAAGCAGCAGAATTACCACGTGCTTGGCTGGTCTCGGCATTCCAATATTCGATAGGCACTTTCCGACGAATGCTCAATTCGGCCCTATGGCCATCAACGGTTATTCTTAGGTAGATATTGGTGTGTCCGGAGCTGTCCGCTTTACTCTTTTTTATATAAAACAGCAGTGATAGTGAATTTCCCATAATTTTCAGTGTTAAACTTTCTTGAAATTACGAAAAAATATTTAAAGCTACCCTTTTGCAACAATCTAAATATCAGTTAAATACAAGGAATTCGGTGTCACTAAATCTTCGATGCCAAGTGACACCGAATTAGCCCCTTTTGATAGGGCGTTAAATGCCATTATTTGGCAATATTTAAAACTAAAAAATCCCGTAAACTTAATGTTTACGGGATTTTGGTGGAATTCGGTACATTCCCAGCGGAGAAAGAGGGATTCGAACCCCCGGAGGTATGACCCTCAACAGTTTTCAAGACTGCCGCAATCGACCACTCTGCCATTTCTCCAATAATATCCACTAAGGGACATATTTGCCCCATGCCTCCAAGAAGGGTCCAGGCCCTCCGTGGCACCCCGTAAGGGAGTGCGTAGGAGGGTGCAAATATAGAAACCTTTTTCTACTTTCTAAAACCTTTTTCCCTTTTTATTTTATGGCTTATAAATTCAGGTATAGTCGTATTTTTATGCCGGTATGAACGCTATCCGGGGGCAATATTTGCGCCATGGGCCAGATATTGGTCCCTTGTGCATATATGATTCCTTCGACATAATACTTTTCGGGTCGGATGGGAAACTAAATTGGGAAATAGCCTTAACTTTGGCATCGGGGCCGGCATGGAAAGCGAATTACATAGGTGTCCGTGAACAGGGGAGGGGGAAATCTTCCCGTATTTGATGGCCTGCCTATCTATAGGTCAGTGGTTTTTATAATTTAATGCGCTAATATCTTGGATACAATTAAGAATTTGGAATGGCGATATGCGGTAAAAAAGTTTAATGAAGATAAACTGCTAACACCCGATAAATGCAAAATTCTGGAACAAGCCTTTAATCTTACAGCTACTTCCTATGGGTTACAGCCCATAAAATTAGTCGTGGTACGGGATAAGGAACTGCAAAGGGAATTGGTGCAGTTCTCCTATGGACAGAAACAGGTCGCACAGGCCTCCCATGTTTTTGTAATCTGTATCGAAAGGCAAATAGATCGCAACTTTATCCATAACTACTTTAAAAGGGTACAGGAAATACGCAATACATCCAATGAGATCCTTGATCCGTTTAAGGGGGCATTGGTAGAAAATTTCTCAAAAAAGGAAATGGAGGAGGTAAGGAATTGGGCCACTAATCAGGCCTATCTGGCATTGGGGACCCTCCTGACGGTCTGTGCCCTTGAAGGAATCGATTCCTGCCCCATGGAGGGTTTTGAGCCCAAAGCCTATGACAAATTATTGGGACTCGACAAGTTGGAACTTACCTCCGTTCTGGTACTTCCCGTAGGATATAGGGCGGATGATGATTTCTTTGCCGGACTTAAAAAGGTAAGGAGGGACCTTAACGACAGTATTATCCACATTTTATAGGATCTACAATTTTTTATATATCATAAAACAAAAAAGCATGCCAGGATTTGAACTTTTCGGGGATAAGGAAAAAGAACAGCTAAACGAGGTCCTGGAATCAGGGGTGTTGATGCGCTACGGTTTTGACGGGATGCGCAACGGCCATTGGAAAGCGAAAGAATTGGAAAAGGCCCTGGAAGAACGAATGGGGGTAAACCACGCCCAATTGGTGAGCAGTGGTACCGCTGCCCTAACGGTGGCTTTGGCATGTGCGGGAGTAGGGGCGGGGGACGAGGTAATTTTACCCACTTTTACCTTTGTGGCCAGTTTTGAGGCCGTTTTGTCCGTAGGTGCCGTTCCCATCCTGGTAGATGTGGACGATACCTTAACGCTAGACCCGGTAGCCGTGGAAAAGGCCGTTACCGATAGGACAAAGGTTATAATGCCCGTGCATATGTGCGGATCCACGGCCGATCTTGCTCCTTTAAAGTCGATCTGCACCCAGCACGACCTGATTTTGTTGGAGGATGCCTGTCAGGCAATCGGGGGCAGTTATGAAGGAAAACCCTTGGGGAGCTACGGAGATCTGGGCTGTTTTTCCTTTGATTATGTAAAGACCATTACATGTGGGGAAGGCGGTGCCGTTATCACCAATAATAAAGATTATTATATCCATGCCGATCAATATTCCGATCATGGACATGATCATATCGGGAGCGATAGGGGAGCGGAGGGCCACGCTATCTTAGGCTATAATTATAGGATCTCGGAGCTCCATGCGGCTGTCGGCTTGGCACAGATAGCGCGCTTGGATGATTTTATCGACATACAGAAAAAAAATTATACCGTTCTACGATCGGCCCTGGCAGAAATTCCCCAAGTAAGCTTTAGGAGGGTACCGGAAAACGGAACGGAAAATTATTCTTTTTTAAATTTTTATATGCCCACGGAGGAGATGGCCCGCAAGACCATAAAAACATTGTCCGATAATGGTGTGGATGCCTGTTTTTATTGGTACGATAATAATTGGCACTATTATAGGAAATGGTCCCATTTAAAAGATTTGAAGAGTTTGAGCCCCCTGCCCGATCAGGTGAAGAAGGGAATGCCCGATTATCGGGAGTCGGACTTCTCCCGATCCGATCATTGGGTAGGGCGGAATATTTCCTGCCTGATCAAATTAGGATGGACCGGGGAAGAAGTTTCGGAAAGGGCCAAAAAAATGGCGGAATCGATACGAAGCGTATTGGGATAGGAAATCCCGTCCCTTGATAAGTGGGCCGGGAAAGGGTTATAAACAAGGTAGAACCTTTTAATATGTCACATACTCCACGATCTCCAACCCATAGCCTACGATCCCTACACGTTTTGTACGGTTGGAATTGGATAGGAGCCTGATCTTGGAAATGTTCAGATCGTGCAATATTTGTGCCCCGATGCCAAAATCCTTGGTATCCATTTCTATTTTGGGTGCCCTTACGATTCCTTCTTTCTGGTTCTCCTTTAGATCTTTAAGTCGCATTAGTAGGTTAAACGCCTGATTTTCTTGATTGATAAAAACGATGACCCCTTTTCCTTCCTGGTCCAAGGCCTTGAACATATCGTCCAGTTTTTGGTCCATATTATGGGTCAATGTTCCTAGTATATCATTATTTACCAAGGTAGAGTTTATTCTCGTAAGCACCGTATCACCCGTCTTCCAATTGCCCTTGGTAAGGGCCAGATGTATTTGATCGTTGGTAGTTTGTTGGTAGGCGTGCAAAGTATAGTGCCCAAAACGGGTCTCTACCTCAAATTCCTCTTTTTTAACGATCAGGCTATCGTGCTGCATGCGGTAGGCCACCAAATCCTCGATGGAAACCAATTTCAGGTCAAATTTCTTGGCTACCTCTACTAAGTGGGGCAGGCGTGCCATGGTACCGTCCTCGTTTAAAATTTCGACCAGGATACCTGCTGCTTGAAAGCCGGCCAATCTGGCAAAATCTACTGCGGCTTCCGTATGCCCTGTTCTGCGCAATACCCCTCCCTTCTTTGCACGAAGCGGAAAAATATGTCCCGGTCTCCCCAGGTCATATGGTTGTGTATCCTTATTTACAAGTGCCTGTATGGTCTTGGCGCGGTCGTGCACGGAAATTCCCGTAGTACACCCATGGCCGATCAGATCCACCGACACCGTAAATTGGGTGTGGTGCAGGACGGTGTTGTTTTCGACCATCATGGTCAGATCCAGCTCTTTGCAGCGATCTTCGGTAAGGGGCGCACAAATGAGTCCCCGCCCGTGTTGGGCCATAAAATTGATCATCTCCGGGGTAACCATTTCTGCAGCTGCTATGAAATCGCCTTCATTTTCCCTGTTCTCATCGTCCACTACAATAATGACCTTCCCTTGTTTAATATCCTCTATAGCTTCTTCAATGGTATTTAAGGTAATGGAACCTTCCACTTTGATCGTCATGTTACAGCAGTTTTATCTTTCTTTTTAAATAAGCCCTTAAAATAATCCACAATGTGGCCAAAGGTCATCAAACCTTTATCGGCAGTGGCCCTCTTCGTTAAAAAAACACTCAAAGGTAACATTATAAATGTAGAAAGCCATGCCCCGAGTGCGGGATGTATATTTCCTTCCTTGGCATAATTCCCGGCAAAAACACCAATAAAATGATAGCTAAGAAAAAGCACGATGGCAATTACCATAGGGAGCCCCAACCCTCCTTTTCTGATTATTGCCCCCAAGGGGGCGCCCACAAAGAACAATATGATACAGGATAGGGCCAAGGCGTATTTTTTATGTAGCGATAATATATGCAGCCGGTAGATCTTATATTTTACCTGCAATTCCTTTTTTTTGCCCTGAATAGTGGTCAGGATATTTGCAGCGGTGTTCTTGGCGGAACTGATCAATTGAACTTTTTGATAGTCCGGATAAAGGGACACAATACTGTCCGTATTGATTTCCGTACCCAGGGAATCACGCTTATTCTTTCTATTGGCAATCGCAATGGCGGTAAGGGAATCGGGTTCCTTCAAACTGGCGAACGCTCCGACCCGATTTACGATATTCTTGGAAAAAGCCGTTACCACCATGGTATTGTCCTCCCTTAGGGAATCTATATCCTTGGACAACCTCGATATGTTTTTCATCCTATCCGTGCTTACATCACGTTCCTCGTTTAGGTCCACATCATTTAGATCGGAAAGATCTTTGTTAATGGTGTAGGTCTCAAAATTGGCCTTGGTAAACGGGTGCTTTTTTTTCTCTTCGTTGGAATTCGATATCATTTCCACATAATAATGCCCGTCCTTGAGCACCAATTGAAGGATATCCGATTCCTCGCTGCTGATAAGTTCCCCGGTCTTTGCCTTTATGACCGTGGTATTTACATTGGTCTTGGATTTTTCATGGATGATGACATTCTCCAGAAAACGATCTTTTTCCCCATATTTACGGTCGACCTTCATATTCATATCCGTACCTTCCAGGTCACTGAATACACCTTCCGAAATGATTGCCGCGGGTTTGACCTTGGCGATATTACGTCTGAGATTATAAATCTTTTGCTCGGAGATGGGAATAATATTATTGGCAAAATAAAAGGTAAGTCCGCCTAGTATGGTTACAAAAACAATAAGGCTCAACATGGCCCGTTGCAAGGATATGCCCGAGGCCTTCATGGCGGCAAACTCATAATTTTCCGCAAACGACCCAAAAGTAAGTATCGAGGAGAGCAGTACCGTTAACGGGATTACCATCTCCATAAGTTTGGGCATCAGGTAAAAAATAAATTTTCCGATGATAAAAATATCCAGTCCCCTCCCGGCAAAATCGTCAATAAATAGCCAGATCGTCTGAAATATGAAGATAATCATCAATATAACGAGCGAACTTAAAAAATTAAATAGAAACCTTGATAATATATATCGGTCTAGAATTCTCAATGTTTAATTTCTTATTATATAATAACCTTCATTCTTGTATTTGTTCTCGTCAAAAGTAAATAAGGTTTTGGACAAGGGTTGGTCCGTTTTAAAAGAATTAACGGTAATTGTGGCCTTAGTGCCATTTTTTCCCGTTTCAATAAGTTTGTAGATATGTTTTGTCTCTATATCTATCCCGAGTAGGATGGATTTTATTTCCGAATTTGTATCGGTGGGGGTCAATTTAACAAACTGTATCTTTCTTCCCAATATATTTTGCAGGATATCCCAATCGTAGTTATGGCCTTCCCTATAAAAAGTCAGCATTTTGGATGGGGTGATGGAATTTGTGTCGTCCAATTTTTCCTCAACAGTAACTTCTTCGTTTTCAGGGACTACGGTATATACCTTTTTACCATCATATAATTGTTTGGATCCCATATAATTGAATAGGTATTTATCGCCCTGCATGGTAACATCCCCTTTGGTCTCCGTATTGGTGTTGGTTTCCTCATTATGAAGGGAATATTTGAAATCCACAAAAATATTATCATACCCCTGTACTTTGTCGTACACCTTATCCAACAAGGATTTGGCCTTGGCGGAGTCCTGGGCAATGGCAATGGTACCCATTGATATAAAAAGCACAAAAAATAATATTCGTTTCATTTTTTTTGATTTTTGTTGTTCCCCTTATTGTAGCTCGTTGTTAAGCAGTTGATCCAATGACTGCATATCGTGAATGAGGACCTGTCTGGCCTTACTGCCCTCAAAAGGCCCTACGATCCCGGCGGCTTCCAGCTGGTCTATGATGCGCCCTGCACGGTTGTACCCCAACTTTAATTTGCGCTGTATGAGGGATGCCGATCCCTGTTGCGCTATGACGATGACCTCCGCGGCTTCCCTGAACATGCTGTCACGATCGGAAATATTGTAATCAATACTTGTGCCAGAGTCGTCGTTACCGAAGTATTCCGGAAGTAAATGGGCATCGGGATAAGCTCTTTGCGACCCGATGAAATCGGTTATCCTGGCCACCTCGGGAGTATCCACAAAGGCACATTGGATGCGGGTAACGTCATTTCCTTGGGTAAACAGCATATCTCCGCGGCCGATCAATTGATCGGCACCCTGGCTATCGAGGATGGTCCGGGAGTCTATCTTGGAGGTTACCCTAAAAGCGATCCTCGCCGGGAAGTTTGCCTTTATGATTCCCGTTATAACGTTGACCGATGGGCGTTGGGTGGCAATTATCAAATGTATCCCAATGGCCCGGGCCAATTGTGCCAATCTGGCAATGGGGGTCTCTACCTCTTTCCCGGCCGTCATGATCAGATCGGCAAACTCGTCTATCACCAAAACTATATAGGGCAAGAACATATGGCCCTCATTGGGATTCAATTTCCGTGCTTTAAATTTGGCGTTATATTCCTTTATATTACGGACCATGGCCACTTTTAATAGTTCATAGCGGTTGTCCATTTCGATACAGAGGGAATTTAGGGTATTGATTACCTTGGTGTTGTCGGTAATTATCGCTTCTTCCGAATCGGGCAACTTTGCCAAATAATGTCTTTCTATTTTATTGAAAAGGGTCAGTTCTACCTTTTTGGGATCTATAAGTACAAATTTGACCTCGGCCGGATGTTTTTTATAGAGCAAGGAGGTCAGGACGGCGTTCAGGCCCACCGATTTTCCCTGTCCTGTGGCACCTGCCATTAATAAGTGGGGCATTTTTGCCAGATCTACTACAAAGGTTTCATTGCTAATGGTCTTACCAAAGGCGATCGGCAATTGCATTTCCGCTTTTTGAAATTTGCTGGAAGCGATCACGGAACGCATGGATACGATAGTGGCATTTTTATTGGGAACTTCTATCCCGATGGTCCCCTTGCCCGGAATTGGCGCAATGATACGGATTCCCAAAGCCGCAAGGGATAATGCGATATCGTCCTCCAGATTTTTGATCTTGGAGATCCGTACCCCCGCATCGGGGACAATTTCATAAAGCGTAACGGTGGGGCCTATAGTGGCCTTGATCTGGGCAATGCCTATTTTGTAATTTTTAAGGGTCTCTACAATTTTGTTCTTGTTTTCCTCCAGTTCCTCCTGGTTTATGGTAATACCCCCGGTGGCACCATGTTGGTCCAACAGGTCCAAGGAAGGAAATTTATAATTGCCCAATTCCAAGGTAGGATCAAATTCCCCAAAGTCGGCCACCAATTTAGCGGAGATGTTATCGTCCTCTAAATTTTCCTCCTTAATTTTTTCTATTTCCATGGCGATGGATTCCTCTTCGCCACCTGTTTTTATCGGAAAGTCGTCTTCCGTATCCTCCCTCTGCAAGAGGGGGATGTCCTTTTTATGCGTGTAGGTATCGATTACCAGGGGTAATTCCTTTTCTTTTTCCTTGGCACTTTCCTTTGTAAAGGGCGATTTGTTTTCTTGGCTGGGGGCCGACTTAAATTCGGTGGCAAGGGACTTCCCTTTTTTATTGAGGTAACCGATAGCGGTATCCGGCGAAAACTGGAACAACCGCACCAAAATTACGATCAGTCCGAATAATAATAATAAGAACACCCCCATCTTGCCTACGTAATCCTGAAGGAAACCGTTCATCTCAAAACCTACCAATCCTCCCAATAATGGTTTTTGAGCGGCAAAAAATCCAAGTCCAAGGGATAACCAGACTATGAAGACCAATCCCCATATCCATTTTCGTAGGAGTCCTTGCTTGGTGAGGCTCAAGAACAGATAGAGGCCGGACAGGAAAAGCAGAAAGGTAAAGATGAGGGAAGAAACACCAAAACCTTTGTAGAGTACCAAATGGCCGACATTGGCCCCAAATTTGTTCAATAGGTTCTGTGCCCGTTCATTTCTATTGGTAAATTCCGTAAGCAGGCTTTGATCTGCTTCCCAGGTGAAATAAAAGGAGACAAAGGA
>DATGQM010000283.1:0-9296 GCA_035304205.1 Arenibacter sp.
TTGTGGGTACTTATTCTTCCCTGTTCATCGCTTCCCCGATAATGTACGATACGCTGGACCGTAAGTCAAAGGAAGGAGAAAAGTAATAATTATATCTGTAATCGATATTTTCCAAAAAGGGACCGACTTCAAAGCCGGTCCTTTTTTTGTTATACTACGTTTCCCAAAGAGCCGTGGGGCGACTTAGTTAATGTGTAAATATATTTTGGTCTTAAACCCGGCTCCGTCCTATGGGAGACAAAAACAATGGCCGTATCGCTCTCTGCCGCAATTTTATTGACGAGGGCGGTGAAAAGGGCTGCATTGTCGTCGTCCAGTCCGGCCGTAGGTTCATCTAGGATCAAGAGGGGCGGGTATTTTACCATGGCCCTCGCCACCATGATCATGCGCTGCTGTCCTGTGGTGAGATCTGCAAAATTAGTATCCCTTAGAGGCCATAGGTCCAATAATATCAACCATTTTTTGGCAAGGGCCTTCTGGTTTTCCGTAGCCATCAGATAGAGGCCTACCGAATCGTTCAGTCCGGAAATGACCATATTGAAGGCGGAGTGCAGACCAGAGAAATTTGCTGTCATGGAGGGAGAATAGTAACCGATCTTTTTCTTGATATCCCAAACACTTTCCCCGCTTCCCTTACGGTGTCCAAATAGGTATAGATCCTGTCCGTATCCTTTGTGGTTGTCTCCCGTGATCATGGATAACAAGGTAGATTTGCCACTGCCGTTGGGGCCTATAAGTTGCCAGAACTCCCCTTTTTTTATCGTCCATTGAATATGGTCCAATATTGGTCTGTCCCCGTAAAACACCGATATTCCCTTGCATTCTATCAAATTGGTGCCTTCGTGGACCGTGGATCTGTAGGGTAGGGGAATGGTTCCCGAAAAATTATTCTTATGCTCTTTTTCTTTGTTGGTATGGGCGGACGGGAGGTCTGATAGGGGACGTAAATGCGATTTTTCCAAATATAGCCATTGCCTGCAAAAGGGCAATAAATCTGTTCTACGGCTTAAAAATTGAATGGTCAGGGTGGTCTCCGCTAGTTGTTCCAATAATATCCTTATATCTTTTTGGGATGCCTTGTCCAGATTATCAAAAGGGTTGTCCAGTATTAGGAAGTCGGCCCCCGTTTTTATAAGGTAATTCAGCAATGCCTTTTTTTGCTCCCCGCTAGACATGGTGCTTAATCGTTGCTGTGTATCACGGGTGATGATTTTTATATCATGTTTTTCCTCCTCATCTATAAATTCCTGTAAGGTGGTTTTGGCGAATAATGCACCTTGCAGGCCTTCCAAGCCTTTAAGGACATCCGGGAGTTTTCCATTAAGGATGTCTTCAATGCATTTATCCTTTTGGGAATCGTTATTGGTAAAGATCGCCCAATGTATCTTTAGTGCCATTTTAATTGCTGAACCTTATATTTTTTCAAAAGCCATCCTATCACCTAAACCCAAGGACCATTTATCGGCCAAGTTGGCATTTACTTCCAGGACATACTTTGCGGGCAGTTTGGAGGTTAGCCCGTTTTCATTAAAGGGCCGGGCGTTTTTTTGAAAACTGACGATCCGCTTTTCTTCGTCCAAAAAAATAATGTCCAAGGGGAATTCGGTGTTTTTCATATAAAAGGACCGTATGGCCACATCGTCAAAAATAAATAACATACCCTGTTCCGGTTCCATGGAACTGCGGTACATTAGTCCGGTCGAGGTTTCATATTCGTTGTCGGCAATCTCGATATCGAGCTGGATCAGAAGGGAATCCGTTTCTTTTTGTAAAATCTGTAAGCTACCTTCCTTTTTAAATTCCACGGTCGTTGTTTTGATTGTTTTCTGTTCGGATTCCTTGCAGGACATTACAAGGGTAAGGATGAAGATGGGCAGTAAGCGTACTTTTAAGAATTTCATTTTTTCAATATTAAGTCAATGAGTTAAAAAGTCAATGAGTTAAAAGTTATGGGCCGTGAGTTAAGGGTTAAATTCTCGTTCGGCCACCTCTATTTTTTGGCCGATGTAGATCGTAGCATAAAATAGAATCCTACCAGTATAAATGGGATGCTCAGCCATTGTCCAGTAGATAGTAGCCCTAAGGTTTCCTCGAAGCCACCTTGACTCTTCTTTACGTATTCCACAAAGAAACGAACGGTCCATAGCAGTACCAAGAATACTCCGAACAAGTATCCCGGTTTGTTCTTTTTATCGGTTTTCCAATACAGGTAATACAAAAGGGCAAAGACAAATATATAACAGACCCCTTCGTACAATTGTGCGGGGTGCCGGTAGGGGATGGCCTCTAAATATTCTACGAACCTAGGATCTTTTTCTATAAGTTCATAAGCGGCATTTACCGTTTTTTCCTTGGTGATCGCCATGGCCTGTGCCGGATGCAGGTCATCCGAATCCCGAATAAACCTAGTGGCAAAAAGAAAGGACTTGTCCACGATCTTCCCGTTGATTTCCGAATTAAAGAAATTCCCCAGCCTTACGCAGAATGCCCCTATGGATACGGGAATCACGACGCGGTCCAAGATCCACAGTATTTTAAATTCCGGAAACTTTCTGGTGTATAGGTACATGCCAATAATGATTCCAATAGCTGCGCCATGACTTGCCAGACCGGTAAACCCGGTAAACTCGTAACCGTTGATGATCCCGAAAAGTGTACTTCCCGCATTTTCCCTGATGGGAAGCAATATTTCCAGCAAATGATTTTTGTAATAGGGCCAATCGTAGAAGAAAACGTGGCCCAATCTGGCGCCCAACATAGTGGCCAAAACGGTATGGATAAAGAGGGAATCCAATTGTTCCATGGATTTCTTCTCATTTAGGAAAATCTTTTTCATGATATACCATCCCAATGCAAAGGCGATTATCCAAAGAAGATTATAGTATTTTATTTGTAGTACCCCAATTTTGAAAAGTGTATCGGCGGGATTCCAGTTAAAGGCTAGGAAATACATCGGTAATGTGTTTAAGGGACTAAGATAAGTAAATAGTTAGGAAGTTAAATGTTGAAAGTTGAAAAGTTGAAAGTATCACGGCACCGGATCATAACCACTTCCTCCCCAGGGATGGCAACTGAAGATCCTCTTTACGGATAGCCAACCTCCCTTGAACAGGCCATGTTTTTTAAGGGCTTCCAGGGTATATTGCGAACAGGTGGGGGAATATCGGCAACTGGCCGGGGTGAGGGGCGAGATAAGGGTTTGGTAAAGCCTGACCAGGAATACAAAAGGGGCGATCAATATTTTCTTCATGGACACACAGGTATAATATTATATGGTCTTACCGCTAGGGGATACTAAAAGTGGTGCCTTCCTTTCCGTCCTTTAATTGGATTCCCATCGCCGCCAATTGGTCCCTGATATTGTCCGAGGTGGCGAAATCCTTATTGGCGCGCGCCTCGTTCCTTAATTGGATCAATAGGGCCACCACATCGGAAAGCTTGTCCGAATTTAGCTCGTTGCCATTTTGGTTTTCCACTCCTAAAATATCGAATACAAAGTTATGTAGTGCTTCTGCCAGAAGGTCTTTGTCCGTTTGGGAAATGGTCTCTTTTCCCTCCTTGATCAAATTGATATACTTGACCGCCTCAAAAAGATTTGCGATCAGAATAGGGGTATTGAAATCGTCGTTCATGGCATCATATCCCTTTTGTTTCCAGATGGCAACATCGAAATTTTGGGAAGGGCCGGCAGTAGGAAGTTTTTCAAGGTTATTTAGGGCCTCCATCAATCTTTGATACCCTTTTTCGGAAGCTAGGAGTGCCTCATCGCTAAGATCCAAGATGCTGGTATAATGGGCCTGCATCATAAAAAAACGGACCACTGGCGGACTATAGGGCTTGCCAAGAATATTATTTTCACCGGAGAACATTTCGTTCGGCAATATATTGTTTCCCGTAGATTTCGCCATTTTTCGCCCGTTGAGGGTCAACATATTGGCATGAAGCCAGTAATTAACGGGCGAATGCCCGGTCCACGCCTCCGCCTGTGCGATCTCACATTCGTGATGGGGAAATTTAAGATCCATTCCTCCGCCGTGAATATCAAAAGTCTCTCCCAAATATTTGGTGCTCATGGCGGTACATTCCAAATGCCAGCCGGGAAACCCGTCCCCCCAGGGCGATGGCCACCGCATAATATGTTGGGTCTCGGCCTTCTTCCAAAGGGCAAAATCCTGGGGGCTCTTTTTCTCGTCCTGAGCGGTAAGCTCCCTGGTATTGGCGACCATATCCTCCAATTTCCTGCCGCTCAACTTGCCGTACTCGTTGGTCTCATTGAATTTTTCAACATCAAAATAAACCGATCCGTTAACGGCATAGGCAAAGCCATTATCCAGAATATCCTTAATGATCTCTATTTGCTCTATGATATGTCCGGTTGCCGTTGGTTCTATACTCGGAGGTAGAAAATTGAATTTTCTTAGGACGTTATGAAAATCCAAGGTGTACTGCTGTACTACCTCCATGGGTTCCAACTGCTCCAAACGGGCCTTTTTGGCGATTTTATCCTCGCCCTCTTCCGCATCGTTTTCCAAATGTCCCGCATCCGTAATATTTCTCACGTAGCGCACCTTGTACCCCAAGTGCCTAAAATACCTGAAAATCATATCAAAGGACATAAATGTCCGGCAATTGCCCAAATGCACATTGCTGTACACGGTAGGACCGCAGACATACATTCCCACATGACCTTCGTTAATCGGTACAAAATCTTCCTTTTTCCCCGAAAGGGAATTATAGATCTTTAATTTTTGGGTCTGGTACAACTGCATGTTTTAAAGGAACGATTAAAATTTGGTTTCAATATTTATGTATTCAAGAAATTCACGCCTTACGGCCTCTTCCTTGAATTTACCTCCATATTCCGCCGTTACCGTACTGCTTTCTATATCGCGGATGCCCCTGGAATTTACGCACAGGTGTTTTGCATCTATTACACAGGCCACATCCTCGGTGCCCAAAACTTTTTGCAGTTCCCGGACTATCTGAATATTTAACCGTTCCTGTACCTGTGGTCTTTTGGCATAATAATCCACGATCCGGTTCATTTTGGACAGACCTACTACGGTACCTTTGGAAATATAGGCAACATGCGCCTTGCCCACTATGGGCAATAAATGGTGCTCGCAGGTGGAGTAAAGGGTAATATTCTTTTCCACCAACATTTCCCCATATTTATATTTGTTTTCAAAGGTAGAGGCCTTGGGCCTGCGTTTGGGGTGCAGTCCACCGAATGTTTCGGTTACGAACATTTTGGCCACCCTATTGGGAGTCCCTTTTAGGCTGTCGTCATCCAGGTCCAGGCCAAGGGTAAGCATTATTTCGTTTACGTTTTTCCTTATGCGGTCTATTTTTTCCTCATCACTTAATTCAAAGGCATCCTTGCGTAAAGGAGTGTCTTCTGCAGCGGAAGCGTGATCATCGCCTATTTCATCGTAATGCTTTTTCAATGGGTCGTCTATTTTCATTAAAAAAATACTTTTTAAGCCTGCAAAGATATACATTATATGCCACTTTTTATCAAGATGGGTGCAATACCCGACATAAATTAGTGTTAACCGAAATAGGAAATCCATCGATCTAAAGATGGACGGTCCCTCGTCCAGAACTTATTGCTGACAGCTGCGCAGATCGATGGCCATTTCCTGTAAATAATACAATTTCCCAGGGTTATTTATTACGGGATCCTTATAATAAATTCGGTCCACATGAGTTATTATACTTGATCTAAGTTGTAACTAGCCTTTTAATATATGCGGACACTCGGTTGTTCTATAATGGTTATCCTGTTGTTTGTCAGTAGTATAAATGCACAGAATTCACCGGATTGTAGGAGTGCTATTCCCGTTTGTGCCGATGCGCCCATTACGGGTGTTGCCGATGGTGGGGGCATAGATGATTTTGATCCGGAGGTGGTGCGGCAAACGGGATGTCTGGAAAAAGGGAGCAATATCTCGGCCAATATAGAGCACAATACCTCCTGGTATGTGTTCAGGGCCGGGACGGATGGGCAGATCGGATTTGATATCGAGGCCTTGCCCGTAGCTGGGGGGCCTGATATTATTACTGCGGAATGGGACTTTGCCGTCTATGGCCCGGATGTGGATTGTTTGGAAATAGGAGCGGGCAATGTGGAGCCCATACGCTGTAATTTTGAGACCAATAGTACGCGATATACCGGAATAGGGATCAACCCCGAAAATGATCAGGTAGGTGCCCCGTTCGTAAAACAGAACCTTAATACCTATGATGAGTGGTTGGAAGTAAAGGCCGGGGAAGTCTATTATATCCTGATCAATAACTGGAATACCAATTTTGACGAGGAGGCCGAGTCCTTTATGTTGACTTTTACCGGGCGATCAGTGGAGGTCGATCAGGACAGTGCGCTCGACTGTACCCTGAGGGACGAGTTTTTGGGACTGGACATCAATGCCTGCGAAGGAGATCCCGATATTGTGTTGTCTGCCATGAATTCCCCCGTGGGACCCGATCTAGCAAACGTTGTCTGGACGGTGGATTACGATGATGATGGGACTATCGATGTTACGCTCCCGGGGAGTGGCCCTAACGGAGCGGAATTGCTCATCCAGAGTCCCGAACGCGTATTTGGTCCTGATTCGAGACGCTATTTTGTTGAGATTACCAATAGTTTTGGCAATACCGTCGCCGATGATATTTTAATTACCTATTTCGGGAATCCGAGCTGGGATAGGGATGATATAATCGTAAGGGATGACCTTTCCGATAATAATATCATTGAGATAATAATGAACCATCCCGACCACGATTATGAATATGCCATAAATGGGGGGGATTTTCAGGGCAGTCCTATTTTTAACAATGTGCCCCCTGGCGAAAATACATTGATCATTAATGATAGGAACGGATGCGGTATAACCGATCCAATTCCTTTTTTGGTCGTCGGCTACCCTAAATTTTTTACGCCCAACGGGGACGGGATCCATGATCAATGGCAGGTATATGGTATTTCTACCTTATTGGATAATCCGGTAATATTTATTTTTGATCGGTACGGGAAACTCCTTAAGCAAATGGATGAAACTTCAACAGCTTGGGACGGGACCTATAACGGGAAGCCCATGCCCTCGTCCGATTATTGGTTTAGAATGGATTATTCCCGGGACGAAGGTGGGATCATTGTGGCCCGATCCCTCCGCAGACATTTTACGTTAAAACGGTAGGGGCTATATGCTTTAAGCTATAGGAGCTTTCAACAAAAATACAACCCGCATCATCAATCCCTCCGTCTTCGCTATAGACGAAGCCACCTCCCTTTTCTAAAGTTTAGGTCAAAATTATACTTTGAATCCCATCTGCCCACTGCAACTGTTAACTTTTTAAGCTATATGCCGTAGGCTTTAGGCAATATTTAATTTTTATTTGCTTACCGCTTACCGCTTACCGCTTACCGCTTACCGCTTACCGCCAACTGCTGACTTGTTCAATCCCTGCTGCGCAAAGTCTCCCGACTTTGAGCCCTTCTAAAAATTAAGGGTATATCCCAGACTTATGACCGAGTTCTTATTGGTGATCGATGCCGGGGTAGGTAGTCCCGTATCATAGAGGGTTTGGTTTATATCCTGGGAGGCATGGCTATAGGCAAGGTCCAATCTGCTTCCCCCAAAATTATAACCGATTCCCCCGGAATAACCATTTAGGTCGCCTATGACGTTGCTTTCGGTATACGGACTTTGTTCAAAACGATATCCCGCCCGTAAGCTCAAGGCCTTGATCCTGTATTCGCCGCCCAATCTAAAGGTGGAGACTGTGCCCAGTTGTTCCGAAATATACCTGTTTTCACTCTCAAACTCGGGTTCCGAAGCGGGTTTTAACCGGGCATTGGACATGTCCTGATACCCATAGTCAAAACTGATAAGGCCGTTGGGTCCGAAAACAAGGGCCAAACTCCCCGTTAATTTTCCCGGGGTCTTTATTTTATAATCCTCGAATACGTTTATAATATTGAAATTGATAAAGGATATATCGGTATCCGCAAGATCGGAATTGATCTTTTGGGAAGTTTCATCGGATAGGCTATACCAGGTAGGGGATTGATAGCTTCCCCCGATCCTGACCATTTCGTTCAATTTGGCAATGGCTCCCAAGCTAAAGGAAAAACCGGTTCCTTCGGTCCTCAGGAGATTGTCGAAGCTAATGTTCTTTATTTCGGAATCCGGATCAAATCCACGTTCGGTAAGCCGGGTGAGCTTTTCAAATAGGACATTATGGATGTTCAGGGAAGCTCCCATATAGATATTATCCCCATATTGCGAAGCTATATTTGCAGTGAACTTACCATTGTACCCCGCATTGCTCTGAACGTACTGTTGGTAAACGGTACTGTATCCGGCATTGGATATATAGTCGGTATTGTTGTCGTTCGTTTCGTCCATAGGATCTATTATCCCGCCATAATATCCCAAAAAGGCCTGTTGGTCTACGTAGCCCAAGCTAGACCCGATATCGAGATAGGCTTCCTCGATAAACTCATCATCCTGTAACAACAAGGGTCCAAAGGGCACCCCGCCGGCATAGGAAAGAAAGTAATTGTCTATCCCCTGGTCGCTCTGTCCTGCAATAAAGATCTCGTCGTCAAAATTTTTCCTAAGGTCATAATTGAAGGCCAAGGAAAGTTTCTTCCATTTGGATCCGTCCGTATTGTTAAAGACCAATACCCCACCGACCTGGTTTAAATCGAAGGAATTTAAGGAGGCACTGGTACTGTTGGAAAAATAAGAGGCCTCATTCTTGCTGTGCTGATTGGATGCCGTAATGGAAAATAGACCGTTGTTGAATACGGCCGATCCCGCAGGATTTACGTTTAAGGAAGACAGGTCTCCCCCCAATGCGCCAAAAGCACCGCTCATTCCCTGAAATCGGGCGGTTCCCTGTGGGGATTCCTGACTATATCGCAAAACATCGTTTATATTCTGGGCACTGACAATGGAGCAGGCCAAGAGGAGTATGAAAGTATAGGTCCTTTTCATTTGTTTTTTTTTAGAAAATTTTAATTGAACAACACAGGGGTCTCAAATATATTATCGAATACCACCGCTTCTTCCGCTCGATGATCGTGGGGAAGAACTGCTGCCCGAACTTCTTGTTGTTCCGCTAGAGCTAGGCGTGCTACTGGAACTCCTATAGGTGTTTCCAGAGGACCGGGTCGTGTTGTTGGAACTCCTGACATTGCTGCTACTTGGACTTGTGGACCTGGAACTTCGGTACGTAGAGTTACTGGGAGCGGTGCTCCTACTGCTTCTATAGGTGCTGTTGCCCGG
>DATGQM010000284.1:0-2109 GCA_035304205.1 Arenibacter sp.
CGCCAATTTACCCGATGCCCTCTATGCGGACGGCGGTGGGCATGCGGTAAAAACATCCGCCCAGGCCTTAAAGCTAAGGGTATTGATGTTTGCCGCATATGGCGATACAGGAACTGCCGATACGGGCCTAATGACCCAAGCTAGGGATCTGGCCCTGGAAATAATGGGGGCCGGTTATGATCTAAGCCCTAATTTTGAAGATGTCTTTCAGGATGCTACCCAAGAAGGTAATCCGGAAATTATCTTTTCCATTAAGTTCTTGGCACCGGACAATGCTACTGAAATGGACATGTGGTACGGGGATTGGGTGGTAATAAGTCCATTGCAGAATCTGGTGGATGCCTTTGAACCCTCAGATCCAAGACTGGAAAAAACCATTTATACCAATGAAGTAAATTTTGATGGCAATATCCATAATCCTTCCAATGGCACGCCAACAGGGTATGGACTTAAGAAATTCCTTACTCCTGACCTAATGCCCTATGGGTATTCTACCCAAAGTCAACAAGACTGGGTATTATTGCGATATGCCGATGTATTGCTGATGTACGCCGAGGCACAAAACGAGCTTGTAGGTGTGGACCAATCCGTCTACGATGCCTTGAACGAAATCCGTGGACGTGTGGGTATGCCCGACATACCAACAGGACTGACAAAAGATCCAATGCGGGAAGTCATACGCCATGAACGCCGAATTGAACTCGCGTTCGAGGGATTGCGTTATTATGACCTTAAGAGGTGGAGAATTGCCGAAGAGGTATTGAACAACATATCTGACGGCTTACTGACCTATACTTTTGAGGAAAGGTTTTATCACTGGCCATTGCCCCTGGCGGAAATAGATAAAAGTCATGGTGTGTTGGAACAAAATCCGGACTACAACTAAGACCCCGGAAAATGAATCCCATCCCATTTTAAATTACTTTTAAAATGGGTCGATCAAGAAAATCCAGGAGTCCGACCGGTTCCTGGATTTTTCGATAATGGGAATGATTGGATTTGGGCAAAAAGCATATTTTTGATATCCACGAACGGAATTTGATCCGCAGGGACAACGTATGTGCATTGTCGCCTATTTCCAAAATATAACAAAGGTAGAATAGTATATAAATAACAAAAAGATGAATAAAATAAAATCGACATATTTCGTCACCCTTATCGCCATCGTCGTCTGCACTGCGAACGTAACCGGACAGGCGGCCAAGGAACTGAAACTCTGGTACGATCGACCGGCCGAATCCTGGATGACAGAAGCCCTGCCCATTGGCAACGGCTATATGGGGGCCATGATCTTTGGGGGCGCAGAGGAAGAACATATACAGTTCAATGAAGAAAGTCTATGGACCGGGGGGAAGGGCGAATGGGACGAATATAACGGGGGCAACAGGGAAAATGCCCATAAATACCTGCCCGAAGTAAGAAGATTGCTCAATGAAGGCAACTACGAGGAAGCCCACCGACTTGCCAATAGGGAGCTTACCGGAAGGATCAAGAAAGATACCAATGCCGAGGGCTGGGTCGGATTTGGGGCCTATCAACCCTTTGGGGATGTATTTGTAAAACCCGCGCACTCGACCACCATAAAAAACTATAACAGGGAGCTTAATATCTCCAATGCTGTGGCGACCATTAAATACACGGCAGACGGAATTGACCACCGCCGTGAATATTTTGCGAGCTATCCGAGTCGCACCCTAATCTTTCATTTTGAAAACGACAGTCGCAATGGTATCGATTATGTCATCAGGCAAACAACGGTACACAAGAACGTTACCACGCGTATGGAAGGGGATCAGCTTATCATGTACGGGAGCCTGGAAAACAATGGGATGGAATTGGAAAGTAGGATGCTGATCGAATCGGATGGGAAAAAACCAACCTTTCTAAATGGTGAATTAACGGTGAAAGGGGCAAAAAAACTCACCTTGTACCTTACTGCCGCCACCGATTATAGGAACGAATATCCCAATTATACGGGGAAGGACTATAAGGCATTGAACAAAAAAACGATCGCTTCGGTCCAGCAAAAAGGGTATGACCAACTGTTATCGGAACATAAAAAGGATTATTCCCAGTTGTTTTCAAGGGTAGATTTTGAATTGAAAGGTT
>DATGQM010000285.1:0-7293 GCA_035304205.1 Arenibacter sp.
ATCCATATCAAACGGACCCAAAGCGCATCGATACCAAAATAATGGCCCAGTCCAGAGGATACTCCCCCTATATATTTGTTGTCTATATCCCTATAAAGTTTTTTGACCCTGGCCGTCTTCGGCACATTTTTAGGGCCATCTTCAAAAATGTCCTCATCTACCATATAATCTTCTGGTTGCCCCATGATCACGATCACCTCGTCTACTTCTTTCTGGGTGATTACCTGTCTTTCATTTTCCATTTTTTCATGGAATAGCTCAGCGATCCTGGCCTCTATATCCGCTATAATCTCATCGCTCCCATTAGTATTTGCAAATGAACGTTTTACAGCTTCCAAATAATGTTTTAATTTGGCGTAGGCCTCTTCATCTATATGAAAGAATAGATTGGCCAGATTTATATTTATCGTCTTGTTCATTTTTAACTGTTTTTTGATGTGGTTATGAGGTTTGTCGCATTTCTTAATTCTTCCCAGGTGGTATCCAGTTCCTTCAGGAACAGTTTGCCGGTTTCGGTCAATGTATAATATTTTCTTGGGGGCCCGGAGGTCGATTCTTCCCAACGATAATTAAGGAGGCCGGCATTTTTCAATCGTGTTAACAAAGGGTATATAGTACCCTCTACCACCAGCATTTTAGCGTCTTTTAAGGTGTCCAGGATTTCAGAGGTGTATTTGTCCTGTCCATCCAGGATAGACAGGATACAGAATTCCAAGACGCCCTTGCGCATTTGTGCTTTTGTATTTTCAACATTCATAATTGCATGATTAAAAGAATTTAACTGTTCGTTTTTTTGTGCCGATCGTTATTCAGCGTGCCGATCGATGGGATAAAACCCCCGAAAATTCGGGGGGGACTGATTTTGATTGATGGATAAACTCTGGAATTAGTGTGATGAGTACTATTTTCCAATTATTTTATAAAATTGATGGTCAGCGGATATCTAAAATTTTCTCCCTCACTGGTGCGGATCGTTGCCAATATCGTATAGACCACGTTCATTATAAAGAGTCCCGCCTGGGCCGATGCGGCAATTCCCAAGGGCCAAAGGAGGGTGCCGAGTTTAAGGAGATCTGAATTCAAGCTATAATCGAAACCATTAAACCCGTTTGGATTATTGAAATTGAACATCCCGAGATGGAAAACTTCCGGTATCGAGATAATTATAAAGGGAATTGTTAAAACTATGATGACAATGGAATACAATAATAGGCTGATCTGAAAATTTAAGGCCTGTTTACCATTGTGGTCTATAAAATCCTGATCCTTCCTATAGGCCGTCCAAAGCACAAGGGGAAGTATAAAGTTTCCAAAGGGGATAAAATATTTGGAAAAGGTAGAGGCGTGGATAATCGCCGATAAATTCGTTTGGTGCTTGCTAAGTGTTCCGGTCATGGTATGATAGTTTCTTATGCAAATATATATCTAAAAGAAGGTACTTTGCAAAACCAAGTACTGAAAATTAACATTAATTTAACGTTTTTTGATTTAATAATTTGGATTACTTTTACGGGAAATAACCTATTACATGGCATCCGAGACCAGTAAAACTAATATGTTTACTTTTTTTAGGCTCCCTTCCGCATGGTGGACAGGCGTGCGTTTGCGATATATGGATGAAAACAGGGCGTTAGTGACCGTCCGGCATCGGTGGATCAACCAAAATCCGTTCAAGTCGCTTTTCTGGGCCGTTCAGGGCATGGCGGCAGAACTGTCGACCGGGGCCTTGATGATGTACCAAATCAGAAAAAGTGGGAAGAATATCTCCATGTTGGTTGCGAATAACAATGCCAATTTTTCTAAAAAGGCCACGGGCAAGATCACCTTTACCTGCGAGGATGGCCACCTTATTGGGGATGCCGTGAAAAAGGCTATCGCCACGGGGGAGGGACAGACCGTCTGGATGCAATCCGTGGGCGCAAACGAAGAGGGGATCGTAGTGTCCACTTTTAATTTTGAATGGACGATCAAGGTTAAAAATTAATTTGGAAATTTGAAGATTTGAAGATTTGGAAATTGATCAATGTAGCCATCGACCTATGTGTCGATTTGATGATTTGTCAATTTGATGATTTGGAAATTGATCAATGTAGCAATCGACCTATGTGTCGATTTGATTATCTGAAAATTGGCGTGTAACCCTTGTAACAAATCAATATTTTTTGCTACTAATTAAAATAATCGGAATTTAGTCACATTACAATATAACCTAACAACGGCATCACTTCATAACAAGATAACTCCATAACAACAAAAATGAACGCACACGAAATAGACTATCAGATCAATGGGGAGGAAATGCAGTATGTGGAGATCGAATTGGATCCCCAAGAGGCCGTAGTGGCCGAGGCAGGAAGTTTTATGATGATGGACTCCGATATAAAAATGGAAACCATTTTTGGGGATGGTTCCAATCAGGATACCGGGGTTTTAGGGAAGTTGTTCTCGGCCGGAAAACGCTTGCTGACAGGGGAGAGCCTCTTCATGACCGTCTTTCTAAATATGGGGCAGGGAAAAAAACGGGTGAGTTTTGCCTCTCCCTATCCCGGAAAGATCATTCCTATAGACCTTACGGAATTCCAGGGAAAGTTTGTTTGCCAGAAAGACGCTTTCTTATGTGCGGCCAAGGGGGTCTCGGTCGGAATCGAATTCTCAAAAAAATTGGGGCGCGGACTCTTTGGGGGCGAGGGGTTCATCATGCAGAAATTGGAAGGCGATGGGATGGCATTTGTTCATGCCGGGGGCACTACCGCCAAAAAAATCCTGGGCCCGGGCGAAACCTTAAAAGTGGATACCGGCTGTATTATTGGCTTTACCAAGGATGTGGACTATGATATTGAGTTTGTAGGGGGAATCAAAAACACCATCTTTGGGGGAGAAGGGCTTTTTTATGCCACCCTTAGGGGTCCCGGTACCGTTTATATCCAATCGCTGCCCTTTAGCCGCTTGGCGGGTAGGGTACTGGCCGCTATTCCCAGAGGGGGAAAAGATAAAGGGGAGGGTAGTATCTTAGGTGGACTGGGGAATATCCTGGATGGGGATAATCGGTTTTAAGTTAAGTGCGACTATCCACCTACCGATCCTTCATTTTTCTCGATAACGCTGAGCGCCAACCGAATGGTATCGTACTCCATTTCTTCCTTAAAATGCTCAAAATAGGGCTTTAGGCCTTCCGGGGATTCCAGTTCCTTTTTGGCCTTGGCCACCTGGGCAACGGAATCCCGGTCTATAAACTTATAAATATCGATCTCTTTCCCTTCCAGATAGAGTTTTGTTAAATGGGACAATATGGTCGAGGGCCTTAATTTTCTGATTTCGGCTATTTCCTCAATATTATTTCCTTTTTTATAGAATTCATAGGTTTCGTTATAGGTATCGGAGTTCTTTATTTTCTTGACCTTTTGTTCCTGGAATGCCTTTATTTCCTGGATGAACAGATTTCCATAAACTTCCATCTTGCGCTGCCCGACCCCGCTTATCCCCATAAACTGTTCCTCGTTGATCGGCCTTTCCGCTTCCATTTCCTTTAAGGTGGCATCGTTAAAGACCAAGTAGGGGGGGATGTCCTCTTCCAAGGAAATACGGTACCTTAATTTTCGCAAGCGTTCGAACAAAGAGCTTTTGCCTATTGATCTGGACCTGACCTCTTTCTCTTGAGCCATTTGTGTTTCCGGATCCAAAGGTTTGCTCAACAGTATTTTGGTGGCATTGAACAATATGTCCTTGGAAAAAGGGGTCAGTCGTAAAACGTTGTTCAAATGAAAGGCGATCTCGCAATAGCCCTGGTTAATAAGCTGTACGGTATAATCCTGCCAATGGTTCCAGGATATATCCTTTCCTATACCATAGGTCTTGATCTGCTGATAATTTTTTTCCAAAACCCCTGCGTTTTGGGCGCCCCGCATTACATCGATCACGGTCCCCGTAGCTTCCGATTCCTTTAAACGGGCAATGGTGGAAAGGATTTTTTGCGCGATAATCGTCCCGTCAAAAAATTGGGGCGGATTTTTACATACATCGCAATTGCCACAATCGTTCTGTAAAAACTCCCCAAAATAGCTCAATAAAATTTTCCTTCTACAGGTAGGGGCCTCGGAAAATTGTTTCATCCGTTCCAGTTTGGCCAATTGAACTTCTTCATTGGTGGTCCCCTCGGCAAACTTTCTTAGTTGGATCACATCGGCATAGCTATGAAAGAGTAGGGCATGGGCAGGTAACCCGTCCCTTCCGGATCGACCGATTTCCTGGTAGTATCCCTCAATGTTCTTGGGCATATTATAATGGATCACCCAACGGACGTTGGACTTGTCTATCCCCATCCCAAAAGCGATGGTCGCACATACGATCTGGGTCTTATCGAATATAAAATCCTCCTGTACCTTATTTCTACTGTCAAAATCGAGTCCGGCATGGTACGCCGCGGCCTTGATGCCGCTACGGTGCAATTTATCTACCAAATTTTCGGTAGATTTTCTGCTCAGGCAATAGATGATCCCCGACTGTCCGGGCCGTTGCCCTATAAATTGTAATATTTGCGCTACCCGATTATGGGCCGACCGTACTTCCAATGTTATATTTTTTCTATCGAAGGAGGTCAGGAATTGTTTGGCCTTGGGAATTTGCAGTTGGTCCACAATATCTTGGCGCGTGGCCTTATCCGCGGTCGCCGTTAGGGCTATGATCGGGGTATGGGGCAAGGTCTGTCTTAAAAATCCCAATTGTTGGTAGGACGGCCGGAAGTCGTGCCCCCAGGAGGAGATACAGTGCGCCTCGTCCACCGCCACCGCACTAATGTGGTCCCCATTTAGGATAGGGGAGAGCCCGGCCAAGCTTTCGGGGGCCACATACAACAATTTTAGGGACTTGCTGGATACTTGGTTTAATATTTCCCGCTGTTCTTCGGAAGATTGACTACTGTTAAAAAAGGAGGCGGGGATACCATTGGCCCGCAGCCCGTCTACCTGATCTTTCATTAAGGCGATCAGCGGGGAGATTACCAAGGTAATACCTGGAAATAAGAGGGAGGGGAGTTGAAAGCACATAGATTTTCCCCCACCGGTGGGCATGATCACCAAACAATCCTGTTTTTCCAGAACGGCAGTGATAATGGCCTCCTGCTGATCTTTAAAATGATCGAAGCCAAAGTATTTTTTTAAATGATTAAGTAGTAGGGGGTTAGGCTGGGTAAATGACATTGTTGGGCGATTTGGTGGCACAAAGGTAGAATAAAAATTATTATCTTTTTTAGCGGGCATATATAATGGAACATCCTTAATTTGATACCATGGGCATAGTTGATGAAATTGAAGGTTGACAGGGAGATGACCTTATTTTATATAGAAAAATCATTACTTTTAAATGCGAATAACGAAAACCAATATTTATGATGAAATACCATTTACAATTCTACCCGTTTATCATTATAGCCTTGTTCTTATTGCAGACCGGCTTTGCTCAGGAAAACTATAATCCACCCAAATTATCACATCCGGATTCCTGGTCCATTATATTGGTGCCGGATACGCAGACCTATGTGAAATTTGAGCGCAACCAAGGGATATTGGAGACCATGACCGCTTGGATCAGTGAAAACATAGGTCCACTTAATATAAAAATGGTATTATGTACCGGGGATTTGGTAGAGCAGAACGAACTTTTGGTTTCGGACCATATAAACGGTAATCTGCCCAGTAGGGACCAATGGCGGGCCGTTTCCCATGCCTTTGAACGTTTGGATGGAAAGGTGCCCTATATATTGGCGGCCGGAAACCACGATTTCGGTTATAAGAGCGTTGAAAATAGAAAGACCAACTATAACCAATATTTCCCATCCCATAGAAATTTATTGAATGCCCAAGGGCTACGTGCGGCGGGCAAAAATGTAGACGGATACCCGTCCCTAGAGAATGCGGCCTATGAATTTATTTCCCCGCAACAGCGGAAATTCCTGTTCCTGAATTTGGAATTTGCGCCGCGCGATACTATACTAAACTGGGCCAAGCAGGTTCTTTCGAAGGAGGAATATACGGATCATACGGCCGTAGTACTGACCCATTCATACCTAAATTCCCAAAACAAACATATTGAAAAGGAAAATTATCCGGTCACGGATGCCAATTATGGCATGGCCATATGGGAAAAACTGGTAGCGCCTTCCAAGAATGTGCAATTGGTATTTTCGGGACATATTGGGGCCCCTGACGATTTTAATGCGCATACTGCCTATAAAGTAGACAGGAACAGTGCGGGAAAAAAGGTAAACCAGGTTACTTTTAATGCCCAGGCCATGGGAGGGGGATGGCATGGCAATGGGGGAGATGGCTGGTTGCGGATCATGGAATTCCAACCTGATGGAAAAACGGTGATCATAACCACATTCTCGCCACATTTTGCCATATCTCCCAGTACACAACATCTGTCTTATCAACGGGATGCGCATAACAATTTTACTATAAAATTGGATTAAGCCCGTCCCTGCACCGGATAAAATAGAAAAACACTCATAGCAGATCAAAAACAAATAAAAATTTAAGTAAAAACACTTTATCTTGTAGTCTATTTCTTAAATTTTAGGTAATTAGGTCGAATTTAATGCTCTTTTTAATCAAATAATACAATTCATACCTATTTTAGTGCGTTATAATAGGTATTTAAAAACAGATATAAAATGAAGCGATATATTTTACTTTTGAGCTTTGGGTTGTTATTGGCCACTGGCTGTAGTAAGGATGCGGATAACGACCTGAACAACAAGAATCTTTCTGTCGAAGAGGTGAAGGCGCAAATGCATATTAATAGTGCGACCGAAGGTTTGGATGAACTACTTGCCGCCATGATGATTAATAATAAGTCCGGCAGTACCGCCAAGAACGGCTCGGATTGTGCGGTTTTAAGTCTTACCGAGACAAGTATTTCCGTAGCGTATAACCAATGTACGATCAACGGGGATATGTTGGACGGTACCATAACATTGACGGGGAACGATGGAAATTTGGAAGGGACCAACGGTAGTTTTGTAATCAGTTTTAATGCGTTTCGATTCAATGATTATCTTTTGGATGGGAAAAAGAGCATAACCTTTGATTTTTCTGCTACCAATAGTCCGGTATTTACCATTGTTACGGATATGGGTTTAAAAAATGACGAAGGTGAAATTAAACATAAGGGCAGTAAGATATTAACCTGGCATTTGGGGCAACTTGATGGCGGGGAGCCCGATTATTCCTGGACAGGGGAATGGGACATTGCCCATAAGGGAACTACTTATAAATTTAAGGTTACCGAGCCACTTTC
>DATGQM010000286.1:0-2446 GCA_035304205.1 Arenibacter sp.
TGGCAAAATAGGGAAGTCCTGGAATCGCTCGGCAATTCCGATTCCCTAAGGACCAAGATAAAAAGCGGGGATTGGAACGAATGTCATTTAATTATCAAGGGGAACCGATTACAACATTATATCAATGGGATATTGATGAGCGAGGTAATCGATAACGACACCTTGAACAGGGAATCGTCCGGATATCTGGGATTGCAGTTGCACGTCGGGCCGCCCATGAAGGTAGCATACAGGAATATACAGTTGAAAAACCTTTGATCCCGAATCGTACTCCCCTTATTTCATATTTCTTAACCTCATTTGATAGAATTTTACCAATTCCCTATTTTTAACATTATTTCCGTGAATAATATTAAGAAAGACCATAATTTTTAGATAGATTTATACAGATTGATGAGGTTAAGAGAACTTTATTAGGAATATGATATTTTAAAATAGATGATGAAAAATAAAATTTTATGGGCCCTGGCCCTACTGATTTCCATAAGTGCAATTGCCCAGGAGCCAAAATTTAAAACCGCTTTTAACGGAAAGAACCTAAAGGGCTGGACCGTTCCCGAAAATAATATTTGGTGGTCCGTAGAAAACGGAACGCTGATCGCCAAGAGCGATCCCCAAAAGAAAGGTTCCATTCTGTGGACCGAAAAAGAATATACGGATTTTGTAATAGAAACCGATTTCCGTTTTGATGCGGGTACGGTAGACTCCGGGATCTTTATCCGAAACGATAAACAACAGATACAGATCGGCATATCCGGATCTTTAAAACGGGATTTGACCGCATCGCCCTATATCGCAGGAAAAGGATATCCCATAGAAGCACAGAACATTAAGGACATCCTAAGGCCCAAAGATTGGAATACCATGAAAGTCATAGCCACAGCAGGGTATTATGAGGTTTGGCTCAACAACATACATGTTATGAGCTATACCTCGGACAATTATGTAGAAAAAGGGCCTATCGGACTCCAGTTACACCCCAATAACGAGATGACGATCAGTTTTAGGAATATAAAGATCGCAAGTCTAAACTAGAAGAACATATACATGAGAGAAAAGAAAAGGCATTTTCCATTGGCAGTGATCGGACTCCTTATCCTAACCTGCCTATACGGGTGCAAACAGGAAAAAAATAAATCCGCTATGCAGGCCGATACTAACAAGGGGACGGAAAAAAGGATACAATTGGTAAGGGACGATGCCCAAAATAAGGTATCCGTCATGATCGAGGGCAAATTATTTACCGCCTACCTCTACCCCGACAATATTAAAAAACCCATTCTTTATCCATTGATTACTCCACAAGGAAGCAATATTTTGAGAAAATATCCCATGGAGCCTTCTGTTGGCGAACGGGTAGACCACCCCCACCAAGTTGGTGTCTGGTTTAATTACGGGGATGTAAACGGCCTGGATTTTTGGAACAATTCCGATTCCATTAAATTGGAAATAAGGGAGCGGTCCGGGACAATTGTCCATAAAGACATCCTAAATATGAACGAGGGCGATGAACAGGCCAGCCTTGAAGTAGCTATGGATTGGATAGCTCCCGATGGGGAAGTATTGCTCAATGAAAATACCATTTTTATCTTTCAGGGCAGGGACGACGAATATTCCGTAGATCGGATTACCAAACTTACGGCAACCAACAAAAAAATAATTTTCAAGGACAATAAGGAAGGAATGCTCGGTATCAGGGTGGCCCGGGAATTGGAGCATCCATCGGACAAGCCCGATATTTTTACGGATGCCAATGGTATCCCTACGGCCGTACCGGTACTAAACAACGAGGGGGTAAACGGAAATTATATAAACAGTGAGGGCATACAAGGCAATGATGTTTGGGGAAAAAGATCGGATTGGGTCAATTTGACCTCCAGCATCGGGGAAGAGAAGATCTCATTGGTTATCCTGGACCATTCGGGGAACGCAGGATATCCTACCTATTGGCATGCCAGGGGCTACGGACTCTTTGCAGCCAATCCTTTGGGCCAGGAAGTTTTTAGTGACGGCAAGGAAAGTTTAAACCTCTCCCTTGAACCGGGGGAGGACATAACCTTTAAACATCGGATCATAGTAGCCAGTAAGGATATGGGGAAATCCCAACTGGATTCCCGATTTGCCCAATTTTCAAAAGAATAGACGCTGTCAAATCCAATTGCACAATAAACCATAATTTAATTTAAATATACCACAATGGGAAACCGAAGAAATTTCATTAAAAAGACCACCTTGGCAAGTACGGGGATCGTTATAGGGGCATCCGCATTTTCCGCCAAATCGTACGGAAATATAGTAGGGGCCAATGACCAGATCAACTTAGGTTCTATAGGGGTCCGCGGCCGCGGGAAGGATCTGTTGGAGAATTTTGCGAAAATGTACAAGGATGGAGTAAGGATAAAGACCATATGCGATGTGGATTCCTCCTTTTTAAAGGAACGGGTTG
>DATGQM010000287.1:0-16429 GCA_035304205.1 Arenibacter sp.
CGGGTAGAATTGGCCGGGGAAAATTTCCGATATCAAAATCTACTAAGATGGGATCGGGCCGGAATTTATGATCTAGAAGAGTTTTTGGCAAGACCCGAAAAAATGATACCTGCCGATGTGGGAAGAAAAATATGGGAAAGACCAAAGAACTATTATCAACCACTATATCAAACGGATATCGATAATTCCAATGGGGTACTCGTGCAAAACCCCGATTGGGTCAATTAACAACATCAAATTCCTTGAAATTAAACGAAAGGAGTTGTTGTATTACCTTATATAGGGAAGGTTCCGAGCCTCCGGTTCGAGGCTCGGAACCTTAAATTTGGTTCAAGGTTTAAGGAGTTGGTAGTTGACAGTTGCAGTAGGCAGGAGCCGACTTGGTTTATTGCATACACGCCATAATAGATCTTGACCTCATTATTGTAAGTAGCCAATAAACAGATTTATTTTTAGCGGATTATTCGATTATCCGTATAAATCAATTTTTTTAATTTAAAACATAATGACCTATGCAAAACAAAATTATTGAAGTACAGGCCCTACTACTTTTTTTAATAATGCTCTTCTCGGTCGATCTAAATTCACAGGAAAACAAAAACCGGGAAAATCCTATAAAATTAAAAGTTGCGGCCTATAATGTGGAATTTAGCGACAAAGGTACGGCGGAGGAAATCGGGCACGCCCTAAAACCGTATGACTTTGATGTAGTGTGCTTTGTGGAAGCGCCGGACGGGGATTGGGTAGAAAAGGTAGGCCGTGCCATGGACCTACGGTATTCGGTCGTAGGCAAATATTCAACGGCCGGACATAAGGACAAATACAAGACCATTTTAAGTCGCACTCCATTGAGCGATCAAGGCGAGGTCTTAATGTCCGATACCCTGCATACGGCAACACGGGCATTGACAACGATAAAAGGAAAGAAAATAGCTATATACTCCGTACATTTTCCTTTTGGATGGCGAGATCAGGCCCATATAGATGAGACCACCCATAAGATATCCACCTTTATAGATTACTTAAAGGAGAGCCCTGCCGATGAGATACCCTTGGTAATTGGGGACCTGAACTTTATACTTTCCACCAAGGAAAAAGAGAGTCCGTATTATGAAATGTTCCGAAAATTGGGAATGGATGCAAGTTGGGGCGATCTAGGTATCGATGTTACCGGGCTTAGTACCATGGTAAAATCCAGAACTGAACCCCGACCTGGCGGCAGGGTGATCGACCACATCATCTATCCGACCGATAAGGTAAAGGCCGTAGAAGGCCAAATTATAGAAATGGACAGGCCACTTGCGGACCATAAACCGGTTTGGGCATTATTGGAAATAAAATAAATGCCGATTGCAGGATATATTGTGGAATATGCGAAATATCTGGATTAAGGATAAAACAAAATAGCGATGAGATCGAGAAAATTATATATGAGGCCTACACGCCTCCATATAGGAATAGTATTGGTACTCGGGATGCTCACCGGGTGCGACCAAAAAAAAGAATCCCAGATATCCAGTGAAACTATACAATTTACCGGTAGATCAAAGGTTCCGGCCGGAAAGGATTGGAAGACCGAAAACAAAAAAATGGCCTGGAAACCGGAAGAGACCGCTATAATCATATGCGATATGTGGGATGAACATTGGTGCAGGGGCATGACGGACAGAGTGGCCGAAATGGCCCCCAAGATCAATGAAATGGTTCTATTGGCCCGTAAAAATGGGGTAGCCATCATCCATTCCCCCAGTGATAATATGGATTTTTACGAGGGAACGCCACAAAGGAACCGAATGACAAATATGAAAATTGCAGATTGGGCAAAGGATATTCCAGGATGGTACCATATCGATCCCCTTAAAGAAACCGAACTGCCCATTGACGATTCGGATGAGGGATGCGACGACTATCCAAAATGTGAAAATAAAAACGGAAAAGTCTGGTCCCGGCAGATCAACACTATAGCTATTGATAGGGAAGATGGAATCTCTGATGAGGGGAGCGAAATCCTAAGCTACTTTGAACAGAAAGGAATAAAAAATGTCATCATGACCGGGGTCGCTACGAACATGTGCGTATTGGGCCGTTCGTTCGGCATCCGTTCCCACATTAAGGCAGGGCTGAACGTAATCTTGGTCAGGGATTTAACGGACAGCATGTACAATCCCGAAATGCCGCCCTTTGTCAGCCATGATGAAGGTACGCAACTGGTAGTGGAACATATAGAAAAATACTGGTGTCCATCCGTCCTGTCAAAAGACTTGGTGCAAAATTGGAAGTAATAAGAACGATTTTTAATGGATCGGATTATACAGAATAAAAGAGGCTAAAATAATTATGGATATGAAGTTTAACTCATTTACAAACTGTGCATTTGCTTTCCTGATGTTTTCGTTTTGTCAGGCGCATAATCCAAAGAATATACCTGATAGTCCGGTTTCTGCAACGGAACCGTTTGTCCTTACGCTTCAAACAAGGAACGATGAAAATCATATAAGTGTCGAAACCAAAAAAATAAATGGATCGCAAATTGCTATAGTTGTCATGGACATGTGGGATAGGCATGGATGCGATTCCATAACGGAGCAGATCGATGAATTGATCCGACCGATGGACAAAACCTTGGCCGCCGCAAGACAGTTAGGGATATCCGTTGTCTTCTCACCGACCGATGTTACGGAATTTTACAAGGGTACACCTCAACGTGAAAAAATGAAAGGATTGCCCGTCCACCCTATTCCCTTTTCTACCTATAATCCAAGAATACCTTCATGGATCGATCCCAACGATCACGGGTGCGCCCAGGAAAAGACCGGGAAAAAAAACGCCCCATGGAAGAGACAGCATAACGGGCTGACCATAAGGCCCGAAGACTATATTACGGAAAATTCCAGGGAGCTTTATAATCTCTGCAAGCAAAAAGGAATAACCACCTTATTGTATATGGGTGTTGGGTCCGGCATGAATTTGCTCAACAGGCCCACGGGCATTGTAACGATGACCCAGGCCGGATTGGAATCCGTCGTGGTGAGGGACTTGGTCATTGGTTGGGCCGGGAACGATCAAAATTCGAAGGACCGCACTACAAATGCGGATACGGAATTGGTATCCAGTTACATGATTCCCTATATGGAAAAGTACATCGCCCCCACCCTATCGGCCAATCAGCTCTTTATAGCTGCGGATATAGATGACGACCTATATAAACGGGATTATGCCCAGCGGATCTTTACCAAGGAAGAGGTAAAAAACTATGTGCCGAAAGGGCCCACGAAACGCTTTAGGCACCTGTGCTATGATTATAATTGGGTGGGGAGAACATTAACCGATATCCCGAAAAAATTCTCAAAAGCGAGTGCGGTAGCGTATGCCGAATTCAGCAAAAAAATGAACCTGGACGCCGCCCTGGTACTTTCGGTGCCACATCAGGGGTATACTACTTACGATTCGGAGGTCGGTGTAAGATTCCCGGCCCTTAAGACGGATTGGTTCGGGGAAGTGGTTAAGGAACTGCACAAACGCGATATTTCGGCCTTTGGGTATATTACCGTCGGGACCAACTGGAAATTTATGCGGGACCATATTGGCAAGGACTATATCCATGGGGAATTAAATGAGGATGGGATGATGGACATGCGCGGGCTATGCCTAAATGCGCCCGGGTATTTGGATATGCTTACGGACTATACCCGGGAAGTACTGGAAAACTATCCCGTGGATGCGATCCGCTACGATATGTTCTTTACCCCTAAGGACTGTTCGTGTACCGGGTGCAGGGAATACTATGCAGAGATCTATGATGAGGACTTTACTACCTGGGACCATATTCTTAAAAAAGATCCCAAAAGACAGGACCTCTTCAATTTGGAAACGCTGTCCCGCGTGGCCCATAGGATAAATGAAACGGGGATGGCCATAAAGCCCTCCGTGGAAAGATGGCAGAACCATATCAACACCTATGAATATGCGGATGTAAACCTTGGCCGCTTATACGATGTTGCGTATATCGAATTTGGCGATCCTTTCCGCTTGTTGTCCTTACGTGGCATCTTGAACAAGGATGCCATAATCGTGGGGCAGACCTTAAAAAGTCCGATCCGCCGGTTGATCATGGCCTTGGGAGCCAGATGTTATCAATATGTGGATGTAGACCAGGAAACCGTACTGCCGGAAGACAAGGAACTGGACTGGTTTGAAAACGATCTGTCCCCATTTTTTAAAATGGTCTCGGAAGTTCAGCCCTATCTGGAAAACACCAAATTACCTACGGAGATCGGCGTAATCTTTTCCGAAAATACAAGATATCATTTACCCGGATTGGATAGGGATCCCTATATGAAGGCGAACGAGGGCATTGTTATGAAATATTTGGACCGAAGTATGCCGGCACAATTCATAAACTCCCTGGACCTGGACATCCATGACCTGAAAAAACATAAACTGATCATGCTCCCCAGAACTTCCGGACTCACCAATGACCAACTTGCCCATTTAAGGAAATATGTACGGGAGGGTGGTAATCTACTGGTGACAGGGGATGCACTTTTGTTCGATGAAAAAGGCGACCCACGAAATAATTTTAGTATGGCCACGGAACTTGGACTGCGATACGAGGGAATATTGAACGATTCCACCCTTACCGATATAAAGGTCAAAAACCGACAATTAAAAAATACCCTTAAAGAGAAAACGGTACAGCTGGCCGGGATGGTAAAAACCAGTCCCGTATCGGGAAAAACATGGGCTTCAGTATCGGCCAATGGCGGGGAATTTCCCCTTGTGCACAGCAATGATTTGGGAAAGGGGAAAATGATATATGTAGCTTCCTCCGCATCGACCGAAATAATCGAACAGGTCGGCAATATAATCACGGGGAAGCTCTCGATCAACGTTTCCGACCCGGAAAAACAGGTTATACTGAGCCATCAAAAAGATAAGGACAGATATATCCTGCATTTATTGGGAGACGGTGACTATTCCGTTTCAATAAACGGGGATTTCGCCGGTATAACTAAAGGGCTGGATCAGTATCCCGCCCAAGGGTGGGATTATAAACTGGAGCGTACCAAAAATGGAGTTACGATCCATGTGGGCGGGGATGCCCCGAACAGGTTATTGGTGCTGCAAAAGTAAACTAGATAGAAATGGATTTAATGGCCATGATCTTCTCCTCAAAATTGTCCTTAAAATCGGACTTGCTTTTTATTCTTGTTTTATAAGTGTAAATGGTAGCCACGGAAAGCTCTAAAAATGCCGCAATTTGATTACTATCCTGCATTCCTAAACGATATAGGGCAAAAAGCCTTAATTCGGTATTCAGCAGCTCTCCACTTTTTACCTCCGTTTGTTGGTTGTCCGAAAAGAGCGAATTATATTCATGAATAAATGTTGGGAACAATTTCAAGAAAATTTGATCGAATTGTAGGAATAGGTCCTCACGCTCCTTTTTAACATTGTACTGTTTTAAATTGGTAATAAGATCATCATATCGTTTTGCGACCGTTTTTTGAATTGCATTCTTTTGAAATTGATCCATCTTGTTTATCAAACTGGAAGTTGCCCTGATAAAATAAGTAATGTATTCCTGTTTTATGGAATCTGCTTCGCTTAAACGCTTATTCATTTCCTGAAGTTTTAGATAAGAGCCCGCCATTTCCTTTTTTGATGCGTTCCTTGCCCTTAACTGTTTAAAAATAATAATCAAGAATATGACGAAAACAATGGCCAATACGGCAAGCAGAAAAACAATTTTCTCCAAGCGTTTATTTTGGCTTTCTACTTTTTTTAACTGTGCTTGTTCAATAATCGGCAATATGGAAGAAATCTCTATTTTTCTATGACGTGCATTGTAAAAGATCGCATCGTCCATTGCCAGACCTACATAGGCATTCGCTTTTTCTATATAGCCCAATTTATAAATTTCATTGGCAAGATTCCGCAGTGCAACTGTTTCCTTGGTAGCATTCCTTACGTCGGCAATGGCGGCATAAGCTAGGTATTCAATCGCTTTTTCATTAAATCCTCTTTGTGAATAGATATAACCGAGGCTTGATGTAGCAATACCGTAATATTTCTGTGGCAAGTCATAATTATTGATCCAATATCTAAAGGCAAATTCCGCACCCTTCCAATCATGCTGCTTCATTCTTTTTAAACTTTCCGTAGCCCAATATTCGGGGGAATCGGGGTCAACAAACTCTAAGGCTTTTTCTATATAAACATTCCCTTTTCGGATGTAGGGGATATTAAAACGTGGGTCCTTATTATAATCGGCCAGATCGTAATAGGCCCGGGCCAGGATCGAGTAATGTTCAAACTTTGTATCTGTGTTTTGCTCCTTGACATTAATACTATATAGGGTGTCCAATGCCTCCTTAAATAACCCTGATGAAAGCAATACAAAGCCTTCCTTGTTCTTCGTCCTGGAAAGCAGCTCGGAATCTTTTAATAAGTAGGTTTTGGATTTTGCCAATTCCAAATAATAATAGGCGGAATCATATTTAAAAGATCGGTACTCATCAAATAACAACAAATAGTGGTGATGAAGGTTCTTAGTGTCATTATTTAAAATAAACTTCTGAACATTCCTTTTTAGTACATGTATAGAATCGTACTTCATTTTTAAATAAATCTTTTTATTGGCAAGTTCCTTATCCAGACTATCCAATACAGTGTCTATGTTTTGCGCAGAACTAAACAAAGATGAAAAGGCGAACAATATCCCACATAGCTTATGCACCTTTTTTAAGTTGAATGACATTATATTGACTTTATTAAGTTATGTACAGCGTTTTTATCGATTACCATAGCCAAAATCAAGAATTTTATATATAACGGGCAAATTACTGCTAAATAAGCATAAAATATTCATGTTATGTGAATTCTGATCGGAATCATTAAGAAATTGCAGATAAAAACAGATATAAATGTTAAATAAAGCATAATTTTTTCTAAACTACTTCTTGATTTTAAAAACTAAATAAAAATAGTATTTAGTTGATTTACAATTCATTATACTTCAATATAAATATAAATCATCTTGATTTTTACTGAATGTTTTTTATTGGCTTTTGTTAATTTCTAATTTGGCGTAATCCTATTTAACGAACTTTTTTAACTAAACTAATTTAATCTATGAAACCCATAAAAGTACTAGTACTAGTTTTTTTGGGCCTACTGGCCCATGGCTGTAACGAATTGGAAGATGGTTCCTATGTAGAGCCTATAACTATTTATGAAAAGATTCATGGTAACTGGAATTTAATGAATTTGAAAATGGTGGATGAATTTGCCAAAGCAAATGGAATTACGCCAAGTGAACAGAATTTGAGTACACTTTTCAATTATGATACCTTCCAGATAACATTTAATGTGGACAACGATATGCAGCCTACAACCTATACGGTTACGGGGGATGTGCCGCCCTTATTTCAAAAAAGCGGGTATTGGAAATTAAATTCAAATTTTCAACCAACAAGTCCGGGCGCTATAGAGATCTTTTTATATAGCGATGAACAAAAAGTAATCGGGACAGATACACTGTTATTGACATCCGTTCCTGGGAGCAACCAAGAAATGGAAATTCAATTGGTAAGGAAATCCGGGGGAACAGCTTTTGTTTCCTATGTATTTAATCTAAAGTCTAATAACTAAAAAACATAAAATGCAAAGAATTATATATACTGTCTTAATAGTTTTATTTGCTGCCCCTACCTTTTTACAGGCACAACAGGAAATGGGAGCCCCAAATAAAATCTGGTCGTTCCCGGTAGTTTATGCCTATGATGAGGAAGTTACCTGGTATTTTGATCTATCTACGACCACATTTTCCCCGGAAGAGGAAATTTACCTATGGGCCTGGTCGCCATCCGAGCCAGATGCCGGTAATTGGGAAAACTCATCGGACTTTGCACATCTGAAAAATGAGGGCAACATGATATGGAGCATTACACTAACGCCAACACAATATTTTTCAAAAACTATAGAGGAAATTGCTGGGAGTGCCGGTTTTTGGATGCGGCTTAAAGATAGGACCGGTGGGAGACAATCCGATGTATTGAGCGTTGACTATACTCCTTTTTCATCCTTCTATACGGCTAATGAACTGATACGGTCATATCCGGATGCACCCTCCCTAAATGAAGGGGTGAGTATTTTATTTAATTCCAATCTTGTGGCCGGATTTGAAAATGCGCCCAGCGTACATTTTCATAGCGGATTGAATAATTGGAGCGTTCCCCAGGAATATCAAGCGTGGATACCAGAGGTTTCCGAAAAGACAAAACTAAAGAATTTAGGGGACGGTTTTTATAAAATGGACTTTGTTCCATCCGAATATTATGATAATATCCCTGATGGTTTTATTATGGAAAACATCACATTCTTAATTGTTGCCACCGATTGGGCGGCGAATTCGGGAGATCAGGTTATTAATGCCGCAGAATTCATTCCACCCCCACCCCCTGCATTTAAGTTTTTCCCATTGCAAATAAGTAAAAAAGACTTTTTGGGAATAAGTAGAATCAATAATGAAGTAGGTATTAATAGACTTATTTATACCATTAAGGCCAATGATGTTGAAATTACAGGGGAGTTTAGCGGTAATACGAGCGAAATCAGTGGGTTTATTGATCTGCCGTCCAAGCTTCAAGGAATAGGTAATCTATATGAAATACATGTATTAGTAAGGGATAATAACGATAGAACGATTACAGAAACTACCATACCACTAAAAACTTTAGACTAATACTAACTAAAAAATCTATTCTAATGGATAACAAAAATATACAAATAAGCTTCCGAAAAGGGATGACAAAAAGGTCTTTTGTTTTAATGGTCGTACTGTTTTTTCTAACATTTACAGGTAATGCACAAGAGAAAAAAATGATTACCGGCACCATATTGGATAATACGGGAGTCCCATTGATCGGTGCAACGATCCTGGAATCGCAAACAAGCAACGGCACTGTAACGGACTTTGATGGCAAATTTGAACTACTGGTTTCTGTCGGTAGTTCGATAAAAGTTTCATATATGGGGTATATTACCGAAACTGTACAAATAACGGTATCGGTCAATAGTCCTATAAACATTACCTTACAGGAAGATGCCTTTGCTCTTGATGCCGTAGAAATTGTTGCTATTGGATACGGCACGATGAGAAAATCGGATCTGACCGGTGCTATTTCAACTATTTCCTCCGAGGATCTGGTAAAAGGCACGGTTACATCGACCGAACAGGTATTACAGGGAAAAATAGCGGGTTTGGTGGTTACCCAGGATACCGGGGATCCTAGTAGTGGTTCCTCGTTACGTTTAAGGGGCGGCACTTCGCTAACGGCCAGTAATAGCCCCTTGATCGTTGTGGATGGTATTGCCGGGGTCGATATTAATATTGTACAGCCATCGGACATCCAGTCCATAGATATTTTAAAAGACGCCTCCGCTACCGCCATATATGGATCTCGTGGTGCGAACGGTGTCATTATCATTACCACTAAAAGTACAAAAAGGGGCCTGTCCTTTAACTATGATGGTTTTACCGGAGTCAGTTATGCCTCAAATCATTTGGATATGTTATCCGCTGATCAATGGCGAGCCTACGTAAGGGAGAATGGGCTAACGGATGCTATCGATTTTGGAGGGGATACAAACTGGCAAAAAGAGTTGGAAAGAGCTCCTGCCCTAACACAGTCCCATTCCATAAATATGGCTTCTGGAAATGAAAATGGCGGTTTACGGGCGTCGGTTTCCTACCTAAAAAATGAGGGGACCGTAAAAACTACGGAAATGGAACGTTTAAGTGCCAGTTTAAATACACACCAATATGCTTTGGACAGGGCCATTAAATTTGATGTTGGGCTATTTGCCAATATTGATAAATGGCATCCGTTGGATTATAGGATCTTTGAACGTGCCTTTAATTTAAATCCTACCATTCCGGTATATGATCATAATGGGGATTTTACTGCCGTGGGTGGAACACTTTATGAGAACCCCGTTGAAATATTAACAAATAGGAGCGCAGATAATAAACGTAACCGACTTTTAGGATACTTTAAAACGGAAGCTAATTTTCTAAACGACTTCCAAGCAACCGTAAATGTGTCGTTGGAACATAATGCAAGTACGGGAAACACCTATAAGCCTACTTATGCGGTTCTGGAAGGAAGAAGTGAAAACGGTTATGGACAGAAAACGTATGGTGAGTACACGACCTTGCAAATCGAGGCATATGTAAACTATACAAAATCATTGGGAAATAGTAATGTAAATGCTATGGTGGGTTACTCGTATCTAGATAACGGTTATGAAGGTTTTGGGGCGCAACGTAGCGGTTTTGTTTCCGATCTATTTGAATACAACAATCTAGGCGCGGGAAAGGATTACCGTTTGGGCGATGTATATTCATATAAGGGGAAATCCAATTTGGCATCGTTTTTCGCTAGGGCAAATTATGCTTATGATAGCAGATATATGGTAACCGCAACCATAAGAAAGGATGGTTCCAGCCGTTTTGGGGCGAACAATAAATGGGGGATCTTCCCATCGGCATCCGTAGCCTGGAGAGTTACAGGGGAAAATTTTATGGAACCCACCAGAGACTGGCTTACCAATTTAAAGTTCCGGGCAGGATACGGTGTTACCGGTAACCAAGATGGAATCGGGGAGTATAAATCGCTTTCCATTCTAGGGGTAGGTGGCGATAGTTATTACGATCCGGCAACAGGCACCTGGAGTTTGGCCTATTCACCGGCACAAAATCCCAATCCGGATTTAAAGTGGGAATCTACCGCGCAATTGAACATCGGTATGGACTTTAGTTTATTCAATAGGATTTCGGGGTCCGTAGAATGGTACGACAAAAGGACCAAAGACCTGCTTTACACCTACGAAGTGCCACAGCCCCCCTATTTGGTCGGGACCATCCTGGCAAATGTTGGTGAATTGACCAATAAAGGTTTAGAGGTTTCTTTAAATGCCAACCTCCTTCAAAATGATAAGGTCAGTTGGAATACCAATCTGAATTTTGCAACGAACACCCAAAAAATCGAGCGATTATCCAATCAGGTCTATAAGACGGATATTATTTACAGCGGTTCGTTGCACGGTTTATCGGGAATGTCCAACCAATTTTCACAAATTATAAGGGAAGGCTATCCGGTAGGTATCTTCTGGGGTTATGAAAGTGCTGGCCTGGATGATAACGGTGAGTTTATCCTAAGTGCCGAAAAAACGGCCATTGGTAATGTACAACCCGATTTTACGGTAGGTTTTGGAATGGATTTCTCCTATAATAATTTTGATCTGGCATTTACGACCTACGGAAGTTTTGGACAAGAGGTATTGAACGCAACGAACATGATGTTATACGATCCCAATAGATTGGCGGCCTATAATGTGCCGGACGACTTTTTGGACAGCGGTATAAATTCCGCTCCCGCTTATTCGAGCTATTGGATGGAGGACGCCTCTTTCTTAAGGTTGCAAACAGTGAGCGTGGGCTATACCATTCCGTTTAAAAAATCATCCTCTAAATTAAGGTTATATGTTCTAGGAGAAAATTTAGCGGTATTTACGGATTATCAAGGTGTTGATCCCGAACTAAATTTAACGGGCCTGGCCAACCCCGGAATGGATAGATTTAATAATTATCCACGGCCCACGACCGTGTCCTTGGGGCTGAACCTGAATTTAGGCTATTAATCAATAAAAAACTTAAACACATGAAAATATATAAAACAATCTTAATGGCATGTACCGTATTATCGGTATTTGCCTGTACAAATTTGGATGAAGAGTTATTTGATCGGGTCGAAGACGAGGATTTCGGAAAAACCCCAAAAGAAATAGAGGCCCTTGTGGGGGGCGCATATTCATCGTTAAGAGGCTTTAGCGACGCCATATCCAATGCGTTCCCAGCTTCCGAATATGTGTTTTTCCTGAACGAAGTCGTTTCGGACGAAGCCACACTTCCTACCCGGGGCACGGATTGGTACGATGGCGGACAATATCAAAATGCGCAAAGACATCAATGGACACCGGAAAATGGTATGATCCTATCCGCATGGCGGTATTGCTATGCCGGAATCGCCAAAATTAATGCCATCATTTACCAAATTGATAAGTCCGGCTTATCCGAAGATGATAAAAAACCCATTTTCGCCGAATTGAAATCGGTCAGGGCATACTATTATTACACCTTATTGGATTTGTTCGGAAACGTGCCTATCGTGACGGATTTTGAGGATCTGGGCCTGCCTTCCAATTCATCGAGAAAAGAGGTCTATGATTTTGTAGAAACCGAATTATTGGAAGCATTGCCCTACTTGCCGGCAACTATTGCCTATTCCAAGTTTACCAAAAATGTGGCTTATTCATTATTGGCTCGACTTTATCTTAACTCGGAAGCCTTTATAGGTACGCCGCGTTGGCAAGATTGTATCGATATGTGCCAAAATATTTCCGGATATTCCCTAGAACCCGATTATTTTGCCAATTTTGCCACCCAGAACGAGAAATCCAACGAAATAATTTTCGCAATACCTTATGATTCCGATGCGGGCACGCTGGGTAACTATATGAGTTCCATGTCCTATCACTACCTGCAAAGATTTGCCGTTTCGCCGACAGGGGATTATCAATGGTCCGCAAATGGCATGTGTGCCCAACCGGGCGTTTATTCATCGTTCGATGATACCGATCGGCGTAAGGCCTCTATGTTGGCCGGGGACCAAATAAACCTGGCCACGGGCTCCGTGATTATTATGGATAGCGGTCAACCATTGACCTATACCGAAGAAATCTCTAATTTTGAGGATGCCAAACAAAATGAAGGGGTACGCTTGCACAAGTATCAGATCAATGCGGGCGACCAATGGGAGCGCGATAACGACTTTGTACTAATACGTTATGCCGAAATTTTAATGATGCAGGCAGAATCCTATGTGCGCTTAAACTCACCGGACCTGGCACGCCCATTTCTAGATCAGATCACTGCAAGGGCCGGGGTAGAAACACCTGCGATCATTGATCTGTCCTATTTGGATAAGGAATTGCTCAGGGAATTTATCTTTGAGGGCCACAGGAGAACGGACAATATAAGGTTCGGCACATTTTTTCAACCTTGGTGGGAAAAAGATGCTACCCCGGCATATAGGGCCATATTTCCTATACCGACATCCGTGTTGAATACCAATACCAATCTTTCCCAAAATTTTGGATACCCTAATTAATATTGTTTCTATGCCGACCTTCCAATTAGCATCTATCGCCAATAGAAGGTCGGTATTTTTTACCCTTTGAACAACAGCTATCGCAATTAATATTTTATAATCGATGATGAAGTCTGTCCCGAACCTTTATATCCTATCCCTTTTCATATTGTTAACGGCCTGTGATCCAAGTTCCGATACCGCTTCGGACGATTCACCGCAACCGCCCTTTGAGTTAGAGTCCTATGATGCTGTTCCCGTTTCTAAAACAAACAGCACCAAAATTTATATGCACTATATGCCCTGGTTCGAAACAAGGGAAAGTAGTCCGAACGATCAATGGGGCTATCACTGGACCATGCAGAATAAAGATCCGGACAAGATGGACAGCAGTGGAAAAAGAGAAATCGCATCCCATTACTATCCGCTGATCGGACCCTATCATTCCGGAGATAAGGAGGTTATCGAGAATCATTTGTTGTTGATGAAGTACGCCGGGATCGATGGCATATTGATCGATTGGTACGGTACGTACGATTTAAACGATTATAAAATCTTAAGGGAAAACTCGGAGGAACTCATAGCCGTGCTCGATGGGGTAGGGCTGGAATATGCCATTGTATACGAAGACCGGTTCTTGACCAATATTGTTAATGCACAACTTGCACCAACGGTTGTCAGCGCTGCAAAAAATGATCTGGCCTACCTTCAGACCAATTATTTCAGGGATGCCAATTATATAAAGATCGATAACAGGCCCTTGCTCCTTAATTTCGGACCTATTACCTTGAACACTCCCGGTGAATGGACCGAGGTTTTTAACGCCATAAATCCAAAACCGACCTTTTTAACGCTATGGCATGAATCTTCGGAAGCCGGGACGAATGCGCAGGGTGAATACGCATGGGTCTATCAGGATAATACCCACCTTTCCAATTTTTACACCCATAATCTTCCGGAACTCCAGGTAGGCATGGGAAGTGCTTACCCCGGATTTAATGATTTTTATGAAGAGGGCGGTACATCCACAGTAATTGGATGGAAGATAGACCATAACAACGGTGCCACCTTGGATGAAACACTGGCCCTTGCAAAAAGCACTAACTTAAAGTATCTACAGCTTATTACATGGAACGATTTTGGCGAAGGCACCATGTTCGAACCGACCAGGGAGTTTGGATATACCTATATAGAAAAAGTAAAAACGTTTGCCGGTGTGCAAAACACGGGAAATGGATTTGAAAATATTGGCGAGCTATATAATTTAAGAAAGAAATTTAAAGGGAATTCAGCGGTCCAGAAAAAATTGGACCAAGCCTTCTATTATTTTGTGTCGTTACAAATCGATAAGGCGAACACATTACTGGAAGCGTTAAAATAAGTGAAATCATATTTATCAGCATAATGAAAAATTTAATTTACAAGATCTGTTTGGTGTTTTTTATTTCCGTTGCGTTTATGTCGTGCAATTCCGGAAGGAACGTACATGAAATCAGATCCCCTGACCACATCAATGTTTTAACATTTAGTTTAACCGAAAAAGGAGAACCCAAGTATACTTTAACGCACAACAATAAAACGGTCATCACCCCCTCCTTACTTGGTTTTGAATTTGAGGATATCGAAAAAATGACCTCGGGTTTTGAGATAGTGGCTATTGAAAAAGACAGTGTTAACGAGGTTTGGGAACAGCCTTGGGGAGAATTTAAGAAAATCGTGGATAATCACAACCAACTTACCGTCCATTTAAAGGAAACGGGAGGGAAGGAAAGATTGGTCGATATTGTTTTCAGGGTCTTTAATGATGGCCTGGGATTTAGATATGTCTTTCCAAAACAGCCAGGACTCGATAAAGTAAAAATATCCAATGAGATCACCCAGTTTACCTTTCCGTTCGATAATGATATCTGGTGGATACCCGTTCATTCGGAAAATAGTTATTACGAGAGTTTTTACAGAAAGACCCCGATAAGCAAAACGGATACCATTAATACCCCGGCAACGCTAGAGACCAAGGATAGTCTGTACGTTGCCATCCATGAGGCCAATTTAACGGATTTTGCTTCTATGACCTTGTTCAGATCCGGCACCAATCAATTTAAAAGCGAGTTGGTCCCTTGGGCAGATGGTGTTAAAGTTTATGCGGAAACTCCTTTTCACACACCTTGGCGGACCATTATCATAGGGGACCGTCCTGGAGATTTGGTAACCTCCACCTTAATGCTGAATCTCAACGAACCCCTTAATATCGAGGATGTTTCTTGGATCGAACCCTCTAAATATATCGGTATTTGGTGGGGCATGCATTTGGAGAAATATACATGGGGGCAAGGGGAAAAACATGGTGCGACCACGGAAAACACAAAGCGGTACATGGATTTTGCCGCACAGCATAATATCGATGGGGTTTTGGTGGAAGGCTGGAACAGGGGGTGGGATGGCGATTGGACGGCCGATGGTACCACTTTTAGCTTTACGGAACCCTACCCGGATTTTAATTTGGAGGAAATAACCAAATATGCCGCTAAAAACAATGTACGTTTAATAGGGCACCATGAAACGGCCGGAGCGGCAAAGCATTACGAGGATCAGTTGGAATATGCCTATTCACTTTATAATAAATTGGGGGTCAATACCGTAAAAACAGGGTATGTCAATAAGTATTTGGACAAAAAAGAATGGCATGATGGCCAATATGGCGTTAGACATTATAGAAAAGTCATTGAAACCGCTGCTAAATACAATATAATGATCAATAACCACGAACCCGTAAAAGGTACCGGATTGCAACGTACCTATCCCAATTTTATGACGCAGGAGGGTGGTCGTGGACAGGAATACAATGCTTGGTCCGTAGACGGGGGGAATACACCTGAACATACTACCATTTTACCCTTTACCAGAATGCTTTCGGGGCCTTTTGATTTTACTCCCGGGAATTTCGATTTTGACTACAAAACACCCAATAAGGCCATGGTCCCCACCACCTTGGCTAAACAACTTGCCCTGTATGTCGTAATCTTTAGCCCCTTGCAGATGGCATCGGACCTTCCCGAAAATTATGTGGACAGACCCGAATTTAAATTTGTTAAGGAGGTGCCTACTATCTGGTCCGACACCAAAGTCCTGGATTCCAAAATAGGGGATTATACAACCATTGTACGCAAGGATTGGGAGGGATCAAATTGGTACTTGGGGAGCATCACCAATAGGGA
>DATGQM010000288.1:0-2007 GCA_035304205.1 Arenibacter sp.
TATGGGCCAGACTTAAGGTGTCTTGGGCGATAAATAGTATGGATCGGGTATTTTGAATGGACCCTGAAAATATTTTTTCGGGCAGTTGATTGATGGTAAAAAGGGGTTCTTCCCAGGTAAGTCCCAGTACCGGGGCGGCAAAATGTTGCCTTACATGATCCCCGACCTTCCCTTCCCATAGCTGGTTGTCCATAACTACGGCCAAGGAATTAATGGCTCCAATAGATTCCGGTAAATAAGTTTTTTTGGGTGAAGTGTTACAGGAGATTAAAATTAGAAGGCTCGCAAGGGCAAGGGTAACGATTTTTTTCATGGAATAGTTAGTTTACGATGAACAGTCGCACAATTTTAGTTTTGTACCAGGTTTTATATCGTTACCACTAATACCGTTCCAATCTCGTAAATTATCGATAGTAATTCCAGGATATTTTTTTGAAATGGTCCAAAGGGAGTCCCCACTTTGTACGGTATGCACTTTAGGATCTGTGCTAGACACCGTATTTGCTGTATTTTTGGCGGTATTCCCCGAACTTTGGGCTACCTCACGGTTCTTTCTGGGATAGATCGTTAAACGTTGGCCGATCCTTAGGTTATTGCTCTTTAATCCGTTCCAGTTTTTTATCTGGCTTACACCGACCCCATATCTTTCTGCGATTTTTCCGAGAAAATCACCGCTTTTTACCTTATATCTAATTTCATTTTCGGATTGTACAATTTGGGGCAATGGTTTTTCCTTGGATTTTATTTGATGCTCCACGTGGGCGTAAATGGCTTCCTCATTGTTAACAAATTTGCCCATGGCATCCAGGGGAAGACGGAGGGTATAATTCTTGTCCTTTACAAAGGGAATTACGTTCAGTTTATAGGCAGGATTTAAAATTTGTAGCTCCTCCACACTAATTCCTACCAATTCTGAAATTTGGTCGAAAGTGATCATGCTCTTTACGTGGATCGTATCCGTTTCGAAGTACGGGCGATCTACCACCTGTTTTTTAAATCCATGTTCCTCGGCATATTCAAAAATGTACATGGTGGCCAAAAATGCCGGAACATATCCTGCAGTTTCCCGGGGCAGATTTTTTCTGATATTCCAATAATTGGTATAGCCCCCAGATCTTCTGATCGCTTTGTTTACGTTCCCTGGCCCCGAATTATAGGCGGCAAGGGCCAGATCCCAATCGTTAAATATACCGTGCAGTCTTTTTAGGTAGAGGCTTGCGGCCTTGGTAGAGTTAATGGGGTCGCTTCTTTCATCCACATAGCTGTTCACGTCCAGATTGTACATTTTCCCCGTTCCGTACATAAATTGCCATAGACCGGTGGCTCCTACCCTGGATTTTGCCCTGGGGTTTAGGGCCGATTCTATAATGGCCAAATATTTTAGTTCCAAAGGGATATTCTGGTTGTCCAATTCCTGCTCGAACAGGGGGAAGTAAAACTGACTTATCGTTAACATTCTTTCCATTAGCCCCCTTCTACGGGTTAGGAAAGACCGGATTACGTTTTCCAACGAGGGGTTATAGGCAATATTAAAGGGTGTCCTTTCGTTCAGGATGGCTAGTCGTGCCTTTAAGGTGTCCGTATCCACATTGGTATAATATAAGGTATCTATCTCCATTGTGGCGATTTCCTCATAAATGGAATCGTATAGGGATGCACTGCTATACAGTTCCTTCAACCAAAGACTATCATAGGCAGCCGCCTGGGCATGATCCTTTAGGGCATACGTTTTTTGACCTTTGATCAGCATTAGGGGATTGTCCTGTATTTCCTCTTGGGACTCCATAATTTCCATTTGCTCCAAACCTCCCATATCCATGGCGGTAGTATCCAATTCCATTTCGGGAATCATCCTATTGCCGATATTGTTATTGGGGATGGATTCGGGTTCTTGCGCCAAGGCCGTGTTAAGAATAAGCAGGGCTATAACGTTCAGCAAAATACTTTTGGACAGATTCATGGAATTATATTTTTTAACTGGACATACGAAAATCGTGTTTTTTTATA
>DATGQM010000289.1:0-4936 GCA_035304205.1 Arenibacter sp.
CGTAACGGATACGATCCAGTAAGCGATCTCTACGGTTCGGCAACAATAATAAGGTAAAATGGAAACCATAGCCATAGTTTTACGCTAGTCAATAAACATCATCTCTAATCAGGTCCTGGCGCCCTTTCTATTTTGGCAAGCCGTTCAGGGCCATTAAAACACAACCATCATGACAACACTTGCAAGAATTACCATTGCACTGATCTTGGCCATTTTATTTTCTTCCTGCGGTTTCGATATCGATTTTGGGAGCGGCAAAAAAGGAAATGGCATAGTCCAGAAAGAAAATCGTACCGTTACCGGGGATTTTAATGCGGTATCGGCTTCCGAAGGCCTGAATGTCTATATTACACAAGGCGGGGAATTTAAAATTTTGGTGGAAGCGGACGAAAATGTAATAGACCTGATCGCCACCGATCAAAAAAATGGAAGCTTGCGCATACATTCCATCGAGAATATCGCCAATGCAACTAAGAACATTTACGTTACCCTTCCCAAAGTTACCGCCCTGGAGGCTTCAAGCGGGGCCAATCTGATCTCGCAGAACACGATCAGGACCGAAACCATTGATCTAAATGCGAGTAGTGGGGCTAAATTGGAAATAACGGAACTTCGGGCCGAAAAAATAAATGCGGACAGCAGTAGTGGGGCCGATATACGGATAGGGGGCGAAACAAAAGCACTTTTAAGCAAGGCCAGCAGTGGTTCCGGAATAAGGGCCAACGACCTGATCGCCAATGAATGTCGCGCCGATGCCAGTAGCGGGGCCCGAATTTCCGTAAACGTTACCGGATCCCTCGTCGCAGAGGCCAGCAGTGGGGGTAATATCCAGTATACCGGCACGGCAAAGGTGGAAAAGAATAATTCGATTGCTGGTAGCATAAACCAATTCTGACCCCGCCCTATCCGATCGAACAGAATCCTTCTTGAGTTTTTTTAAACCCACCCCATAGACCAACTTAAAAAATAATGCACTTTTATATTCCTTTCCCAATATTATAGGATGACGATCAAAATCAAAAAATATATCCTCCGGTTAAAGCATACCTTTAGTATTTCAAGGGAATCCCGCGATTATCAGGAAACCCTGATCGTAGCATTGGAACTCAATGGCAAAATAGGCTTTGGGGAGGCTACGGCCAGTCCCTATTACCATATCACCTGTGAAACCATGGAGGCCGAGATCGAGAATATAAGAAAGGACATCGAAAGCTACCCTTTTCAGGAGCCCGATTCCTTTCATGCCTTCCTGGTCTCAAAGGGATTGGGCAATTTTACGATCTGCGCCCTGGACCTTGCCGCAAACGACCTATATGGAAAGTTACTGGACAGGCCCTTGTACCGAATATGGGATACCGATCCCAACTGCTATCCCCTAACCAATTATACCATAGGCCTGGATAGTATCGCAAAAATGGTGGACAAAATGAAAGAAATGCCATGGCCCATTTACAAGATAAAATTAGGTGCCGGAGAAGATGTGAAAATTATACGGGAACTGCGCAAACATACGGAGGCAGTTTTTAGGGTGGATGCCAATTGTGCCTGGACAGCAGGGGAAACCATTAAAAATGCTCCCTTTCTAAAGGAATTGGGAGTAGAGTTTATAGAACAGCCGCTAAAGGCCGATGATCGGGCCGGAATGATGAAAGTCATACACCACTGCGTCCTGCCCGTAATCGCGGATGAAAGTTGTATCGTAGAATCCGATGTGGAGAAATGTTGGCCCTATTTTAACGGCATCAATATAAAACTGACCAAATGTGGGGGTCTTACCCCTGCCAGACGAATGATCGCCCATGCAAGATCATTGGGGCTCAAGGTAATGGTTGGCTGCATGACCGAATCTACCGTAGGTATTTCGGCGATTGCCCAACTACTTCCGCAACTGGACTATGTGGATATGGACGGGGCAATGCTCTTAAAGGAAGATATTGCCGATGGGGCCATCATCCGGGAAAACGGAAAGGTCATCTTTCCCCATATCGGGGGAAGTGGCATAAGCTTGCGCTGATGGGCAAGCCTTGGCTAAATCATGGCCTCTATTCCAGAAGTCCGGCCCAAAACATTTTTTTAACATTTTAATTGACCAGGTCCAATTAATTTCGTAACTTTTTAGGAGTCATTTTTGATTATTCCCTAACTCTAAAACCGACATTTCCATGAAAAAATTACTTGGATTGGTTTTCTTGATGTTAATTTTAGTATCGGCCGCTAACCTTACATCTACAAAACTGCAGAACAGAACCTTGGAAGGAACCTGGGAACTCGTTAGCTTTACCAATTATGACGGTAACGATGTCCTCAATACCATTCCTACTACCGACGGGTACCGACAGATCAAAATATTCAATAACGGAAAAGTAATGTGGACCAGGTATGTCCCCGAAGATTCCGTTGAATGGTTCGGGTACGGCTCTTATACCGTCACGGATAGCACCCTCACGGAAAAACTGGAATATATGTCGGCTTCCATGAGAAAGATCGCCAATGAGAATATGGAATGGAAATTAGAACTGATCCTCGATACGGATACCTACAGCCAGATATTCGTGGACGAGGAAGGAAACCGCATTAATTCGGAAAATTATAAGCGCTTGGACTAATCCTTAAATATTTACCGAGAGACCTCAAAGCCGTTTTGATGCAATAATAAAAGCCCACCTACAAACTGTAGACGGGCTCTTTGTAATGATATGCTTTGTTTATTATGTTCGACTTCTAAGCTATGGACCCTCAATTCCTTACTGCCCAAATTGAACCTTGGACCCAAACTTTTGGAAGTGATCCCATTCTTCTTAGGGAGGCATGGATTAGGAAGGGACTTCCTGATGGGCATTTACGGTAGCCAGATAGCGTTCCGCATCCAAGGCGGCCATACATCCCGTACCTGCAGCGGTCACCGCTTGTCTATATTCCCTGTCCTGGACATCCCCACTGGCAAAAACCCCTGGCTTACTGGTCTTGGTAGATTTGCCATGGGTTATTAAATACCCGGTTTCGTCCATTTCCAATTGTCCTTTAAAAATGTCCGTATTGGGTACATGTCCGATCGCAATGAACAGGCCCGTAATGGCGATATCCTCCTTTTCCCCGGTCAGATTATTGACCATTCGCAATCCTTCGACCACTTGATCGCCCAAAACCGTATCTACTTCCGTATTGTAACGGACCTCGATATTGTCCAAGCTGTTCACCCTATGTTGCATGGCCTTGGAAGCGCGCATATGATCCTTCCGTATCAACATGGTTACTTTTTTACAGATATTCGCCAGATAGGAGGCTTCTTCTGCAGCGGTATCCCCTGCCCCAACAATGGCCACTTCCTGTCCCTTGTAAAAAAACCCGTCGCAGACGGCACATGCCGAAACCCCGCCCCCACGAAGTTTTTGTTCGCTCGGGATACCCAAATATTTGGCCGTAGCCCCGGTGGAGATAATTACGGTCTCCGCCTCTATGATCTTATTATCATCTATGGTAACTTTGTGGATCCCCCCGATCTCGTCGCTAAAATCGACTGCCGTTGCCATCCCAAAACGAACATCTGTTCCAAACCGCTCGGCCTGTTTTTGCAAATGGACCATCATTGTGGGACCATCTACACCATCCGGGTACCCGGGAAAATTATCTACCTCTGTCGTCGTAGTCAGCTGTCCGCCCGGTTCCAGCCCGGTATAAACGACCGGCTTCAAATCTGCCCTTGCCGCATATATCGCTGCCGTATATCCCGCAGGTCCCGATCCTATGATCAAAGTTTTTAGACGCTCTATTTTTTCTGCCATAATCAAAAATCTACATTACTTATATAAAACAAAAATAGGGATTTCACAAAAAATGGCACCTCAAAAGTTATAAAAAGTTATTATAAAACAAGTGGGATAAACTATAGTTCCGCCCCAATGGAAATCAGGTCGGTTTTTTTAATAGGGTCGATAAAAGTATTTCCCTATTCCCTAAGGGCATGCTGTAACGGCCCCTTAAATCCATGTGCTAATAGGGCAAGACCAAAAAGGGGATATCGGTATGGAAGCCGATCTGATTTATTACCGGTTTGGAGAATAGATTCTCCAAAAAAGTATGCTTGTTCCTGACCATGACCAAAAAATTGATATGGTATTTGGCCCGAAGATCATTAATGGCCTCTATAATTCCCTGATCGGGTACCTCATGGAAATAATGTTTTTTATCCGATAGCAGATGGGAAAGTTTGGTCCTGTTGGTTTCCTGTTGGGCATCCGGTTCATAATTATTGCGTATGTGCATTACATCTATAGTCGCCCCATGCAGGGCCGCAATGAGAAACAGTTCCTTTAAAAGGCCCGGATGATAATCTATCTCGTAATCCGTAGGAAACAGTATTTTTTTGGGCGATTCGCATTCAAAATTGAAGGGGATGGCTAAAATGGGTCTTTTGGCCCGTTTAATAGCATTAACGGTATTACTGCCCAAAAATATTTCCTTGGCCCCGGTAGCGCCCTGGGTTCCCATTATGATCAGATCGATTTCCTTCTCGGCCACCAGATCGTCAATGGCTTCCATTAGAACGCTGAACGCACTGTGGATCTCAAACCGATGTTTAGGATTATTGTTCCCCGAAATTGTTTTTTCCCGTAATAGTTTTAGCCTGTCCTCGGAATCTATCCTGTATATCTCCCCCAATCCGACCTGTGCCGGACTGTGTAGGAGGTATTCGGCCTGATAGATTGCCGGGGTATAGCAATGCAATAGAAAAAATGTACATTCCACCTCCGCGAACAATTGTACCGCATAGGTAATGGCCGCATCGGCGTTATCGGAAAAATCCGTAGGTATGAGAATCTTTTGCATATGCTTCAATTTTAAGGGTCATTATACGGACGGTACCTCTAAAATAAGCGATTAATGGTCCGGATGCTAAAAAAATATCTTAAATTTATTAAACTAATCCATATGATAA
>DATGQM010000290.1:0-6999 GCA_035304205.1 Arenibacter sp.
GATGCCCCGGCAATTATCAATTTTGGACGTTCCTTAAGGGCAATGGCCTGGATTTTATCGTAATCCAATATCCCCGTTTCCTCCTCCACTCCATAAAAAACGGGCTTATACAACCTTCCGGAAAAATTCACCGGGGAACCATGTGTAAGATGGCCGCCGTGGGAGAGATCAAAGCCTAAAATAGTGTCTCCGGGCTGTAGACAGGCATGGTACACGGCGGCATTTGCCTGGGACCCGGAATGGGGCTGCACATTTGCGTATGCCGCTCCAAATAATTCCTTGGCCCTGTCCAACGCCAATTGCTCTACCTCGTCAACCACCTCGCAGCCTCCATAATAGCGCTTTCCGGGATAACCCTCCGCGTATTTATTCGTTAAAACGGACCCGGCCGCTTCCATTACCTGTGGGCTTGTAAAATTCTCGGAAGCGATCAGCTCTAACCCGTTGATCTGGCGTTCCCTTTCATCCCCTATTAATTCAAAAATAAGATTGTCGCGTTGCATACTATTAAATATTCCATTAAATAAACCGTAAAAATACAAATTGCAGAGCGTTAATTGGAAGAAAATAATATATTTGATAAGATATTTATTAAACAGCAGTTAACAATTCCGGAATGCCCATAAAAACAAATAATCCCGAAAAAAAAACATGGCTCCCCGTGCCGCCCGACTCGGATTTTCCCATACAAAATATTCCTTTTGGGGTTTTTTTGACAGGGGACGATATAATTACCATCGGCACGAGGATAGGAGATCGGGCCATAGATCTAGGGGCCTTGCACCAATTGGGGTATTTTACGGACATTCCGTTGACCGATGATATTTTCTTACAGGATACATTGAACGACTTTATATCGGATGGAAAAAAAACGTGGCGACTCGTCAGGAACAGGATCAGTGAGATTTTTGATATCAACAACAAGGAGTTACAATATAACGAAGACCATAAAAATATCGTCCTTTTCACTATGGACGAAATAGAAATGCAGCTTCCCGTACAAATTGGGGATTATACGGATTTTTATTCCAGTAGGGAACATGCTACCAATGTAGGTGAAATGTTCAGGGGCAAAGAAAATGCCCTACTTCCCAATTGGTTGCATATCCCCGTAGGATACCATGGAAGAAGCTCCTCGATCGTCCCAAGTGGCACCGCCATTAGGCGTCCTATGGGCCAGACCCTTCCGGTAGGAGCGGAACAACCTATCTTTGGAGCTTCCAAATCAATAGATTTTGAATTGGAAATGGCGTTTATTACCACCGATGCCAATGTGCTGGGAGAGCCGATTCCCGTGGAAGACGCCGAGCAATATATTTTTGGGATGGTACTCTTTAACGATTGGAGCGCCAGGGATATCCAAAAATGGGAATACGTACCTTTAGGGCCCTTTTTGGCCAAGAACTTTGCTTCCTCCATTTCACCCTGGATCGTTACCTTGGATGCCTTGGAACCCTTTAGGACGGCCAGCCCCGAACAACACCCAAAACCGCTACCCTATTTGAGGCAAACCGGAAAAAATACTTTCGATATCAATCTGGAAGTTTCCATTATTCCCGAAGACGGCCCGGAAACCACGATCAGCAAGTCCAACTTTAAATATATGTATTGGACCATGGCGCAACAATTGGCGCACCACACCGTAAATGGCTGCAAGGTAAATAGCGGCGATATGATGGGCAGTGGCACCATTTCCGGCCCCACCCCGGATACATATGGCTCCATGCTCGAACTTACTTGGCGCGGAGAAAGACCGTTAACGCTCAAAGATGGCAGCACCCGCAAGTTTATCGAGGACAATGATACGGTCAAATTCACCGGCTATTGCCAAAAAGGTAATGCCCGTATCGGTTTCGGGGAAGTTTCCACCAAGCTATTACCGGTATTTCAATCTAAAAAGAAATAAGTTCCAAGAAATTTATCGAACATACTTTTTTAAATCGATTTGCGATATTCCGCTATGTGATTCATGGGCTACTACTTCCCCGTTTTTTACGACCAATAGCTGAGGGGATTCATGCCGAACCTGAAAAAGTTCTTCCACTTTATTGGATAGCGGGCGAAAACTATGAAGATCCAAATAATAAAGGTCTAGGTCGCCGCTAAGGATATCATAGTCCTCGTTAAATCTATTGATCACCATTCTACTGATCCCGCAGGTGGTGGAATGTTTAAAAATGACCTGTGCCTTCATAGTAGATTTCTCCTTTATCCCCGCTAGCTGTTCCATAGAAGTCAACGGAATCCATGGGGCCACCTTCTTCTCCTTCTTTTCGGCATTATTTTCCTTTCCGAATAACTTGTTCAATATTCCCATTTTGTATCTTTAATTATAATAGGTCGATAATGGGCCGACATCCTTACAGACTGACTTTTTGTCATTATTCTTCGTATGTAAAACGACATTGTGTCCCGAAAAAGAGCTGGTAAGGTTGTTGCCAATAACATTTCAAAAGTAGGCAATACCAAGAAACAAAAAAAACAGCTATATGAACTTTAATAATTTTACCATCAAGTCACAGGAAGCCATACAGCATGCACAACAAATTGCGCAGGGCCATGGGCACCAACAAATAGAGAATGAACATATTTTTAAGGCCATGTCCGAGGTCGAGGAAAACGTACTGCCCTTCCTCCTAAAGAAATTAAACGTGAATACCTCCTTGCTCGATCAAATCCTGGAAAAGGAATTGGAGAGTTTTCCCAAAGTTTCGGGAGGGGAGATAATGATTTCCAGGGAAGCGGGGAAAACATTGACCGAAGCCGGAATCATCGCAAAAAAAATGGAGGATGAATATGTTTCCATTGAGCATTTGTTACTCGCCATCTTCAAATCCAATAGCAAGATCGCACAGATCATGAAGGATCAAGGGGTTACCGAGAAGGACCTTACCGCTGCTATTATGGAATTGAGGAAGGGCGGAAAAGTAACCTCCCAGAGTGCCGAGGACACCTATAATTCCCTAAACAAATATGCGCGGAACCTTAACGAACTGGCCGATAGTGGCAAATTGGACCCCGTAATCGGGAGGGACGAGGAAATAAGGAGGGTATTGCAGATTCTCTCCCGAAGGACCAAGAACAACCCTATGTTGGTCGGGGAGCCCGGAGTGGGAAAAACTGCAATCGCCGAAGGCCTTGCCCATAGGATCGTACAGGGCGACATCCCGGAAAACCTTAAGGACAAGATTATCTTCTCCCTGGATATGGGCGCCCTCATCGCTGGGGCAAAATACAAAGGGGAATTTGAGGAGCGATTAAAGGCGGTGATTAAGGAAGTAACCTCCTCCGATGGAAATATTGTATTGTTTATAGACGAAATACACACCCTGGTAGGTGCTGGCGGGGGACAAGGTGCAATGGATGCGGCCAATATCCTAAAACCTGCATTGGCACGGGGGGAATTACGGGCCATAGGGGCAACTACCCTGGATGAATACCAAAAGTATTTTGAAAAGGACAAGGCCTTGGAACGTAGGTTCCAGAAAGTGGTGGTAGACGAGCCCGATACGGAAAGTGCCATCTCTATCCTTAGGGGCATAAAGGAAAAGTATGAGGCCCACCATAAGGTGAGGATCAAGGATGAGGCAGTAATTGCGGCCGTAGAACTGTCGCAACGTTATATCACCAACAGATTTTTACCGGACAAAGCGATCGATCTGATCGATGAGGCCGCCGCCAAATTGAGAATGGAAATAAATTCCAAACCCGAGGAATTGGATGTACTTGACCGGAAAATAATGCAATTGGAAATCGAGATCGAAGCCATTAAGAGGGAGAACGACACTTCCAAGCTACAGGTCTTAAACATAGACCTTGCCAATTTAAAGGAAGAACGCAACGAAATCTTCGCAAAATGGGAAAGTGAGAAAACAGTGGTGGACGATATACAAAAAACAAAAAATGATATTGAAAACTATAAACTGGAGGCCGAACGGGCCGAACGAAACGGGGATTATGGCATGGTGGCCGAGCTGCGGTACGGAAAAATAAAGGAGGCCCAGCAAAGGTTGGAACAGCTAAAGAACGATCTGGATGAACAGCAAAAAGGGGAAACCCTTATCAAGGAAGAGGTAACCAGTGAGGATATAGCCGAGGTGGTCGCAAAATGGACAGGTATTCCCGTAACCAAAATGCTCCAAAGCGAACGGGAAAAATTATTGACCCTGGAAGAGGTGCTGCATAAGCGTGTGGTAGGCCAAGAAGAGGCCATACAAGCCGTATCCGATGCTATACGGAGGAGCAGGGCGGGATTACAGGACAGCAAAAGACCCATTGGCTCCTTCCTGTTCCTGGGAACTACCGGGGTCGGAAAAACGGAATTGGCAAAAACTTTGGCCGCCTATCTTTTTGATGATGAAAATGCATTGACCCGAATAGATATGAGCGAATACCAGGAAAGACATGCCGTCAGTAGATTGGTAGGGGCACCTCCGGGATATGTGGGATACGATGAGGGCGGGCAATTGACGGAAGCGGTCCGAAGAAGGCCCTACTCCGTAGTGTTGCTCGATGAAATTGAAAAAGCACATCCCGATACCTTTAATATCCTGTTACAAGTTTTGGACGAAGGCCGGTTAACGGATAATAAAGGGAGGGTCGCCGATTTTAAGAATACCATAATTATCATGACCAGTAATATGGGAAGCCATATTATCCAAGAGAAGTTTGAGAACAACAGGGATATTTATAGCGCCGCCGAATCGGCGCGCACGGAGGTACTGGGGCTATTGCGCAAAACGATCCGCCCCGAATTCCTGAACCGTATAGACGACATTATCATGTTTACCCCCTTGAGCAAAAAGGATGTCAGCAAGATCGTAGTCCTGCAATTAAACCAATTGAAACGATTGGTGGCCGAGCAGCAAATAACCTTGGATGCTACCGACGAGGCCATCGAATATCTTGCCAATCGGGGATACGACCCGCAATATGGTGCGCGGCCCATTAAAAGGGTGATACAAAAAGAGGTCCTGAACGCCATTTCCAAGGAACTGTTGAGCGGCAAGATACATGCGGGCAGCATGGTATTGATCGATTCCTTTAACGACCAATTGGTTTTTCGTAACGAGGGCGAACTGGCAAAATAACACTGTATAATCTGATTTAGACTTAACGGGTGTTCCGTTTATATTAAGCGGAACACCCTTTTTTATCAACAATTTATACCATACAGTATAAGATTTTCTATATTAGCAAAAAACCATATGGATATGTCTACAAAAGCAGCGCGAACGGCCGCCTTCATCATTGAGACCGTTGCCCCTATTTTTAACAGATTGGGGTATGTAGGAACAAGTATGAGCGATCTGACCGAAGCTACGGGCCTAACCAAAGGTGCGCTATATGGGAATTTTGAAAATAAGGATTCCTTGGCAATGGCGGCCTTTGAGTACAATAGCAAAAAGCTCTTGGCAAAAATCGATGAAAAATTAAATACCGGCGGCACTTCCCTACAACGCCTTTTTGTACTTACCGATTTTTACCGCCATTATGACGAGTTTACGGAGAGGATGGGCGGCTGTCCTGTCGTAAATGTTGGGATAGATTCCAAAAACAATAATGCCCAACTCTTAGCGGCCACCAAGGAAACGATAAAAATTATTGAAGGCAAGATAGCCCTTGTCCTGGAAAATGGGGCAAAGAACAACGAAATTAGATTGCCGGTCACCCCGCTCCAGTTCGCCAAGCAACTGTTTACCATGATACAGGGGGCCGTAACCATGGCCACCATCACAGGGGACAGGAAGTATCTATTGAATACCATCGCCTATCTGGATCAATTGATCGTGAAGGAGATCAAGGAATAAGCACTACTCCCCCATTATTCGGAAAATCCATATTCTGTCCGGGTACTTGCCATTAAACTTGCTATCCCTGGCGGCTTCCGCCTCGCCCAAGGTATCATATCGTTCCAGATATACATAGTCGTACTTTTTCTTCGGCACAAAAACCGATCGGGCATCTATTCCCTTCTTTTGGAGATCCTGTATAAATATATCCCGATATTTTTGGGTTCCATAAACATTTGCGATCAGATAAAATCCCGCTTTTTCGCCCTCCAACTTCTCCACTTCCTCATAATGTCCCTTTGTAACCGGTTTGCCCGCATTTTTCCGGGCTGCGATCATTTCCCTATCGGTATTTATTTTTTGGGCAAACGCACGTTCCACCTGTGCTATGGAATCCAGTTCCTGCTCCTTCGCCAATCGAACGGCCTCGGCAATAGCCTCTGCTTCCTGCCTTTCCTTCAACCTTTTTGCCGCTGCAAGTTCCATTTCCGATCGCTTCTCTTCCTCCAGGACCTTTTTGCCCTTGCGCTTGGTCCGCTTTTTCTTTTTCTCCTTCTTCAAGCTCTTGTCCTCTATCACTACTTCCGTATCGGTCCGTTTTTCCGATTCTACTTCCTGTTCTTCCATTTTTTCCAATGGAAGCGTCCCCAGGTCCTGATCCCCATCCAAACCGACTTCCTTTTTGTTACCCGGGATTGCCCATGAGTATGCCGCCAGAAGCTCAAAACTCGGGTCCTTTCCCTTCAATTCCGTACCTGCCCCAATTTCTATCAATACGCCAAGGGAGAGGTGTTTAAAAAACCTTCCCCCCAATCCCCCTGAAATGCCATAAAAGCTATTATAACCTCCCTGTACCCAAAATTTATTGGAGGACAAGAGAGCATTCAACCCCACCTGGGTATCGCCATAGGGAACCGAGCGTACATATAACATGGGCAATAGGTAGGCATCGCCTGCCCAGCTGAACAGGGATACGGGTATCCGATAGTCCAACATCCCCGTAAAGCTCCTTTCCCCAGCATCCGAATTGCTCTTATTGGTAGAGAAATTATAGTCGAACAAATTATCCGATGTCAAACCGATGCCGAATCCGTCTATGGAAAAACGAATTCCGGGTGCAAATTGCATGATAAAGGCATCGGAAACGCTCAATTGTGGCAGATTGATGTTCGGATCCGGTTGATACCGATCATCGGCCAGCTCGCTG
>DATGQM010000291.1:0-3688 GCA_035304205.1 Arenibacter sp.
TTTTGAGGATGTGATCCCGGAGAACATAGATGATCTGGTGAAGAACCTAAACGAGTTTAGAAAGACGATTAAGGGCGACTTTGAGGAGAAAGTGACTACCCTTAACGAATTTACCAAAGGTCTGGTCAGTAAGAAAAAATAGTAAGGCGAAGGTACCCAGAGAATATTAACCGGATATTGATTCTCCCTCCCTAGATTTTACGAAACCGTTTTCGGGAATTTTCGTTTCCTTACGAAAAAATATAACAATCTAATTATTAGATTATTATATTTTTTTATTTTGATAAGATTCCAAATAGGCATTTCCTATAATCAGGATTTTGTTTCAATTGGTTGACTGCCCATGATTAGTTTTTAATATATTTGGGAGAACCCGTATCGAATTTGCCGGATCGGGAATTTTTCCACCGAAATAAAAAAAGGTATGTATTATCTGGGATTGGATATCGGGAGCTCCTCCATAAAAGTAGCATTGGTAGAAGTAACCACCGGAAAGAGTATAGGGGTAGTGCAGCAACCGGAAACGGAAATGGAGATGATCGCCCTAAAAAATGGATGGGCAGAACAAGATCCCAAAGATTGGTGGAAACAGGTCTGTTCGGGAATCCATAAAATAAAACAGGAAAACGATATTGCTGCCGATCAGATTATCGGAATAGGGATCGCCTATCAGATGCACGGGCTGGTTTTGGTGGATAGGACCGGGGAACCGGTACGGAATTCGATCATTTGGTGCGATAGTCGCGCCGTGGAAATAGGCAGGGAAGCCTATAGTGCCATAGGCGAAGATAAGAGCAAGACCCATTTATTGAATTCCCCGGCCAATTTTACGGCCTCAAAATTAAAATGGGTAAAGGAAAACGAACCCGATATTTATCGTTCCGCCTATAAGTTGATGCTGCCCGGTGATTATATAGCCTATCGTTTCTCCCATCTTATGAATACCACTATTTCCGGGTTATCCGAGGGTATCCTATGGGATTTTAAAGAAGATTCCGTGGCCCATATCCTAATGGACCACTATGGTATCCCTAATTCCTTTATTCCGGATATTGTGGATACGTTTAGCCTTCAGGCCAAGGTGGATCAGCAGGGTGCCGAGGAAAGTGGTCTGGAAGTTGGGACACCTATATACTATAGGGCGGGGGATCAGCCCAACAATGCCTTGGCCCTGAATGTTTTTAAGCCGGGGGAAGTAGCGGCTACCGGAGGTACCTCCGGGGTGGTCTATGCCATTACGGATTGCCTTTCGGGCAAGGAAAGCACCAGGGTCAATAATTTTGCACATGTTAACTATACCAAACAGGCCCCGAGCATTGGAAAGCTATTGAATATCAATGGGGCCGGTATACAGTATCGGTGGTTATTGAAGAATCTGGGAGTAGGTTCCTATGAGGAAATGAATGCCTTGGCTGCGGAGATTCCCATAGGTTCAGATGGGGTCTGCCTAATACCGTTCGGAAACGGGGCGGAAAGAATGTTGAACAATATGGATATCGGTTCCAGACTGCTCAACATCAACCTTAACAACCATACCAAGGCACATATATGCAGGGCAGCTTTGGAAGGGATCGCCTTTTCCTTTGCCTATGGGATGGAAATCATGAAATCGGATGGGATAGAGATACAGGTCATGCGTGCCGGGAACGATAATTTATTCCGCTCCGAAATTTTCTCCCATACCTTGGCGAGCCTGGTTTCCCAGGAAATAGAGATCTATAGCACTACCGGGGCGATCGGGGCGGCCAGGGCAGCTGGGATCTATGAGGGGGGCTTTGAGAAATTCGGCACTTATATTACCAATAACGATCACATTATGACCTATAGGCCCCAAAAGGATGGGAGCGCCTATTTGAAGGCTTATGAAATATGGAAAAAAGAATTGGAACTGATCATAAACAATAAAAAATAGAGATATGGCATTGATAGGAAACAAGGAATACTTTAAGGGTATCGGGGAAATTAAATTCGAGGGCAAGGAATCCGATAACCCCTTGGCCTTTAAATACTATAATCCGGAGCAAGTAGTGGCCGGGAAGACCATGCGCGAACATTTTAGGTTTGCCATTGCTTACTGGCATAGCTTCTGCGGCCAGGGAGGGGATCCCTTTGGCCCGGGGACCCAGAACTTTGAATGGGACAGCTCATCGGATCCCGTTCAGGCGGCCAAGGACAAGGCCGATGCCGCTTTTGAATTTATCGGTAAAATGGGATTCGATTATTTCTGTTTCCATGATTTCGACCTTATCCAGGAGGCGTCCTCCTTTGCGGAGTCGGAAAAACGTCTGGCGATCATTACCGATTATATAAAGGAAAAAAAGGCTGCTTCGGGGATTAAATTGCTCTGGGGTACGTCCAATTGCTTTTCCAACCCACGCTATATGAACGGGGCGGCTACCAATCCCGATTTTAAGGTGGTGGCCCGGGCAGGGGGACAGATAAAATTGGCCTTGGACGCCACTATTGCCCTCGATGGTGAAAATTACGTATTCTGGGGCGGAAGGGAAGGTTATATGTCCCTTTTAAATACTAATATGGGACGGGAATTGGATCATATGGCACAATTTTTAGGAATGGCCAGGGATTACGCACGAAGTCAAGGTTTTAAGGGTACATTTTTTATAGAGCCCAAGCCTATGGAGCCCACCAAGCATCAATACGATTTTGATACGGCCACGGCGATCGGATTCCTAAGGGAATATGGCCTTGATAAGGATTTTAAGATTAATATAGAGGTGAACCACGCTACCCTGGCACAGCATACCTTTCAGCATGAATTGGCGGTAGCCGCCAAAGCGGGAATGTTGGGAAGTATAGATGCCAATAGGGGCGATTACCAAAATGGATGGGATACGGACCAGTTTCCCAACAACATTCAGGAAACCACCGAAGCCATGTTGGTATTCCTTAATGCCGGTGGATTACAGGGAGGTGGTGTAAACTTTGATGCCAAGATAAGAAGGAACTCGACGGATCTGGAAGATATTTTCCATGCCCATATCGGAGGGGCGGATACCTTTGCACGTGGCCTACTTACCGCTGATAAGATCATTTCCTCCTCGGCCTATGAAAAGATGCGTCAGGAACGCTATAGTTCCTTCGATGCTGGAAAAGGGAAGGAATTTGAGGACGGAAAACTCAGTTTAGGGGATCTGTACAAGATCGCACAGGAGAACGGGGAATTGCCATTGACGAGCGGAAAGCAGGAGTTGTACGAAAACATCATCAACCAGTATATATAGTATTGGGTACAAAGTAGTGATTATTGAGAAAAGTTTGATCTGGATATATATTTAGCTCCTCCCTTTATTTAAAGGGAGGTGGCTTCGCCTTATATTGCAGGGCTATGAAGAAAATCACCTTAAAAGAGATTGCCCAAATTTTTAATGTCTCCATTTCTACGGTCTCCAAAGCGATCAATGACAGCCATGAGATAAGTTGGGAGCTAAAGGAGAAGATCCAAAGGTTTGCCAAGGAAAACAAGTACCGTCCCAATAAAATGGCCGTTAACTTACGGCAAAGAAAGACCAGGACCATTGGCGTGGTAATACCGAATATTTTGAATTATTTCTTTACCCAGGTATTTTCGGGAATAGAAAAGGTAGCCGATAAGGAAGGGTACAACCTACTGAGCTGCATCAGCGACGAATCCTATGAAAAGGAGGTAAGAACCTTGGGATTTTTAGGT
>DATGQM010000292.1:0-3361 GCA_035304205.1 Arenibacter sp.
GCTCCCAATTTATTATTTAGGACCTCCTTACTTTTGCCGGTAGAAACCAACCCGCAAATCTCGAATTCTTCCAAATCATGATAAGCAGTTGCATGGGATGCGCCCATATTGCCACAACCCACTACAAGGACCCTTACGGGTTTTTTTCGGTTAACCATCATCTTTGTTTTTTTAAATCATTTAAATTTGTGTCCGCTTTCTTCATACATGGAAAATGATACTTTTTTCCCACTTTTTTCAACCGGGCCTACTGCTTTTTTTTCCTTGAACAAAAGGAAAAACAGCAGGCCAACGACCAATGCAATTGCACCCGGAACCAACCAAATGGATTGCCAAATATAATTAATGGACCCGTTGATAGTGACCAAAAAGTTTTCGGTAACCATGCCGGATATAAGGGAACCTATGAGCATACCAATGCCGTATGTGGCAAAAGTAATCATGCCCTGTGCCGAATTTCGAAAAGATTTTTTAGCTTTTTTGTCGATGTAAATTTGCCCCGATACAAAGAAAAAGTCATAGCATATCCCGTGTAAAATGATGCCCAAATACAACATCCAAATTCCTGGGCCAACATCTCCAAAAGCAAAGAACAGATAACGCACCACCCAGGCAAACATTCCTATTAGCATTACTTTTTTGATCCCAAGTTTACTAAAGGCGAGGGGCATCAATAACATAAACAAAAATTCCGAGACTTGTCCCAGTGTCATTTTACTGGCTGCATTCTCCATCCCGATATCGTTCAAAAAAGGATTGGCAAAGCTATAGTAAAATGCCAAAGGTATACAAATAAGGATCGAGCTTATAAAAAAGACTACAAAAGACCGATCTTTGAACAGCACCAAGGCATCCAACCCTAAAATGGATGATAATTTGGCACTTTCTCCCTTTGGTGGGGTATTTGGTAGGCATAGACTAAGTATACTTAAAAGAAAAGAGCATCCAGCTGCAATACGGAACGTTAAATGGGAAGCTTCAAGTTCCATAAATCCTATGGTCAATCCCGCAAGGATCCAACCAAGGGTGCCAAAAACCCTGATCTGGGGAAATTCCCTGTCCGGATCTTTCATTTGGGAAAATGAGATGGAATTCACGAGTGACATCGTCGGCATGTACAATAAGGTATAGAGAAGGACCAACCACCAAAAATCCTGAAAATCCGCTACTGTACTGATATAATATAGGGTAATGGCACCCATTAAATGCAAAATGGCCAATACCTTATGGGCAGAGAAAAATCGATCAGCGATAAGTCCGACAAAAAAAGGGGTGATGATTGCGGCGATCGAAAGATTCGCATATGCGGCCCCTACCTGTGTAGCGTCGACTTCAAGTGAGGTTAAAAGGTATGTACCCATGGTAACATACCATGCTCCCCAAATAAAGTATTCCAATAACATTAAGACGGATAAACGTAGTCTGATCGAGTTTTGCATGGGATATACAAGTGATAGTTAAAGGGTTAAAGAGCTAAAAAGCTAAGGATTTTTATTTCGCTTAATTTGTTTGTTACCGATAATCAGCTTGTTGTTCTTTTTTGTGTATCCAATTTTTATTATAAAAAGCTATCAACTACTTTTCGGGGCAAGCTCAATCTTTACCAATATGTTCGTTGTCTTCCGATTCATTTATTGCCTGTAGGAATAAATTCGTCAGAGGAAGGAATAAATTTAGTTTTAAGATCTGGGGGGATCGGATGGCTATCAAAAGGGAACATAGGCCTTTTGATCCTACTATACTCAAGGGTCTTCAGATCTTGATCGACTCCTCCAGGCGTAAGCGCCATTATCCAGTCGGCCTGCATATTATAAAGATCTGGAACCAAATAGCCCATTTTCACCACAATTATATCCGTTTTCATTGGATCCAATCCTAAATCGGAAAAGTTGGTATTCCGATTTCGATTATGGGCAACAATAACCGATACACTTCCCACTCCAATGACCACGGCCCTATCGCCAACAGCCTTTACGGTTCCCGAAAGAAGAACGGGAGGGGCAAAACGGGAATCGACTATGGCTCCTGCATATCCGGAAACCTTTCCGCCAACACCTACGGCCGTGGCTTGTTTAAAAAGTTCCGGTCCCGGAATCGAAGCGTAAATAAGCGATGGCCCCTTTGCGGATTTAAATTCGGGACGGGCAAGTATTCTTTTCAATGACCAAGTTACGTCCCCGGCACCTCCGGCAGTAGGGTTGTCACCCGAATCACTAATAAAGAAAGGTTGCTTTTTACTTTTCAAAGCCTTGTTCAAACTACCTTCAAGGGAATCTACCGGGGCTACAAATCCAAATTTCGACCTCACTTCCCAAAAATTATGGGCCAAATACTCCGCTGAGGCACTGACATTCTCTTTGTTATCGCCCGTGACCATTACTACGGCGTGGTTCCGAGGTTCATCGGCCCACGCATATCCGATCCATATACCGGCATCTATTACACCTTCCTTTTTAGTGATGGGCGGAATTAAGGCATATAAACTTTTGGCGGGCTCTACACGGGTGCTGGTCTTTTCGCCAGGTAATAGGATAGGTACCGGGATCCAAGCTTTATATGCGGGTTTTCCCTTACCGTTCCCCAGTCTGTTCAGTAGGTTATCCAATGCCCTTTTTTTTGTTTCCCATCGATCTTCATGGGGAGCCATTCGAAAACAGGTTATGAGATCCGTACTTTGGGCTAGGTCCCAAGACACATTACCATGCAGATCCATGGAGGTCGATATGAGTGTTTCCGTACCTAATAATTCACGGATCCGTTTTATAAAATCGCCTTCGGGATCATCAAGGCCAACAACGCTCATTGCGCCATGAATATCAAAATAGAGACCGTCATACGGCATATTTTCTTTAAGCAGCCCCAGCGTTTTTTCAACTAGTTTTTCATAGGTCTCCCTCGTTACCGCCCCACCGGGGGAAGCTCCACCAACGAGGGCGGGAAACCAGTTCGCCCGACCGCGCATTAGTGAATCCGGCGCCATAAATGGGTAAGTGTCCAAAATGGCATCCCCCGTCCTGATCCGAAAATCGAGTTCGGTCGCACGGGCGGGAGAAAATGTACTGGATTCTGTAGCCAGACCTGCAATGGCGATCCGGGGAAGTTCTTTTGGAATGCCACTATTCCCTTGGGAATTTATGATCGGGTCCTTCATGGTAGACACGTCTTCCGAGGGCCGAAATAAAAAGGGGAGCAGAACAAGGTCCAAGGCGATTATCAGTAAAATAGCTGGTTTCATATTTAGTTTTAGTATTTCAATTTTTGGTTGAAAGCCTTACCCAAAACACGGGGTACGGACCGTATAAAATCAAATTATTTATTAAGCAGTGGCGCTATTTGCTCTTCGGAAGTTACCCCGGGAGGA
>DATGQM010000293.1:0-3642 GCA_035304205.1 Arenibacter sp.
ATCACTGTGGAAAGAAAGAATTTCTTCGACATCGAAAAATTTACCGGGAACCATTTGCATATGGTCTTTAATCCCCCCTATGGGGAACGGTTGGATATAGAAATGGAGGATTTTTATACCGATATTGGCAATACCCTCAAAGGGAACTATCCAGGAACGGATGCCTGGTTTATTACCTCGAATTTGGAGGCCCTAAAGTTTGTTGGGCTTCGTCCTTCAAGGAAAATAAAGGTGTTCAATAGCCATTTGGAATCACGTCTGGTCAAATATGTGATGTACGAAGGGAGCAGGAAGACAAAATTCAACGTCCCGGAATAACCCGGATTGCCACTAATTGGCACTAAAATTAGGGGTCGAACCGGCAAGGGAGATCTGATGATGAAATGGATTTTTTATTCAGGATTCTCGGGAAATATAGGTTCTTCCGGATCAGGTTCCTGTTCCTCCATCTCTATTTTCTTTTCCTCCAGTTTTTTCGCTTTTTTGTATAGCGGTAAAAAATAGGAAATGGAATAGTTGTAGCCCACCCCAAAATTACTGCCGTCCGTTACCTTATTGAAACCGGGAATCCACAGGTTCCTAAAATTATCGGGTTCCTTATTGCTGATCAAATAGCCGATCCGGACACTGGCCCCTAAGTATATATTTGCAAAGAGTTCCGCCTTTATTCCTAGAACGGCCTCGATCCAACTGGCGTTTAAACCACTATATTCTTGGGGAATATCGGATCCAACCGCAAAATCGTTTATAGCGCCTGGGTCGGGATCGATCTGATAATCGGGATCGGTCCAATACCTGTTGGCATCAAATATCCTATAATTGTTCAGGGTCTGGCTAAAACTGCTCATGGCATAGCGGCCACCTACATGGATCGCATTGTTCATCCCGTACCAATTGCCATAGGTATTGTAGTCCACGCCGAGTTTTACATAGCTGCCCGAAGTGGTAAAGTTGTATAGGTCTTCCTGTTTGGTATTCTTTTCATTGCCCAGTTCGGCCGCAACGTAGAGCTTATTCGTCAACCGGTAATCGCCCAGCAGTTCAAGACCGGTATAGTCATCGTTTAGGGTGGATATAAGTAGCCTGCTCAGGTCTATTCCTACCCTAATACCATAAGGATCCGTATGGACCACCGTATCCTTGGGCTGAAGGTCTATGGGCTTACTTTGGGATAAGCCGGGCAGAAAACCCAAGAATAGAAAACTACTAATGATATATTTTAACATGGGCTTCGCTTGAATTATCTACCAAGGGTACAAGGATTTCCACATCCTTGATCCAATTTTCACTTTCCAATTTTAAATCCCCGCTCAGATTGTCAAAATTGGCAATAAATCCGCAGGCCCTGGATACGAATTTGTTTTCCCTGTTATAATTAAAATAAAGGGAGTCCAGGTCCCCGCCCTCTACTTTAATCGCCTGCCCATTGGGGTCTTCGGCATCCACATCTACAGAGTTGTTTATAAAATAAAAGCCCGTTACATCTTCACCTACCTTCAATGGAATAGCGATGGAATCTAGGTCGGTCCTATCCGCAACTCCTATGACGGTGGTGCTTTGGCCAATGCCTACTACCCTAAATTTGGGCACTTTTTTTAATTCGGTCCTGTTATCCACATCATAAAAACGTACTATCAGTAGCGGAGTGGTCCCATCAACACATATATCGTCCTTTTCGCATCCCATAAAGCCCAGAATAGCGGTTATAAGGACGGAAATAAGTACGATGGGCAGTTTTGTTTTGTTCATGATGGGTTGGACGGGATTTTGCGTTTTACCAAAAGTACGACATTTTCTACATGGTGGGTCTGGGGAAACATGTCCACGGGCTGTACACTGGCAATTTCATAGGTGTCCTTCATCAGTGCAAGGTCCCTGGCCTGGGTGGCACTGTTGCAGCTCACATAAACTATTTTCTGTGGCGAAATATTTAAGATCTGCTGCACCACATCCTTATGCATCCCGTCCCTCGGGGGGTCCGTTATGATAAGGTCCGGTTTACCATGGGCCTTGATGAAGGTGTCATTGAATACGTTCTTCATATCGCCTACATAAAACTCCACATTGGTGATATTGTTGCGGTCCGCATTGGCCTTTGCATCGGCGATGGCCTCGGGGACGGCCTCTATACCTACTACCTTTTTTGCTTTTTTGGCCACAAATTGCGCAATGGTCCCTGTACCCGTATAGAGGTCGTATACCAATTCTTCCCCCGTGAGCCCTGCAAAATCCCTTGTTATTTTATACAGTTCATAGGCTTGGGCCGAGTTGGTCTGATAAAATGATTTGGCCGTAATCTTAAATTTCAGGCCCTCCATTTCTTCAAAAATATGATCGCGACCGGAATGACACACCACCTCTTGGTCGTAAATGGTGTCGTTTTGTTTTTGATTGACCACATACAGAAGGGACGTAATCGCGGGGAAGGTATGGGCCAAATGGTCCAACAGGAGATTACGTTCTTCCGGTGCATCTTCAAAGAATTGTACCATGACCATAATTTCTCCCGTAGAGGAAGTACGGATCATAACCGTCCGCAATAGGCCCACTTGATTTCTTGGATTGAAGAAGGTAAGTCCGTTCGCAATGGAGAATTCCTTGATGGCTATGCGGATGGCATTGGAAGGGTCTTCCTGTAGGTGGCATTTTTTAATGTCCAGGATCTTGTCCCACATCCCCGGAATATGAAATCCCAATGCATTTTTATCGGTTATTCCCTGGCCCGAACTGATTTCGTCCACGGTCAACCATCGGCTATCGGAAAAGGAGAATTCCATTTTATTACGATAAAAATAGTGTCTTTCGGAGCCCAGGATCGGAGCGATTTCCGGAAGTTCCAGATGCCCGATACGGCGTAGATTGTTTTCAACCTCTTTTTGCTTGAAGAACAATTGGTGCCCATAGCCCATATCTTGCCATTTACAGCCCCCGCAAACCCCAAAATGTTCACATGCGGGCGTGGTCCTTTTATCGGATAGGGTATGAAAATGGATCGCTTCCCCCTCAAAATAGGCCGTTCTTTTTTTGGTGGTCCGTACGTCGACTATGTCGCCCGGGACCGCATTGGTAAGGAAAATGACCCTCCCGTCGGGGGCCTTTCCAATGGTCTTGCCTTTTGCTCCGGCATCCAATACTTCTATGTTCTCAAAAACCTGTCGTGTATTCTTTCTGCGCATAGCGCAAAAATAGGGGATTTTTTTCAAAAATGCATGGCCCCGGATTTGGATAAAATCAGTGTCCAAATTATTTTAAAAGCAAATTACTATTCGTAAATTGCAGTTACTTTCCAAAAAAAAAGGATGATTTCTCTCCCCTAAGAAGGAATTGCTAAAGTTGTATATAGAAATATAAGGGATTATGACAGTTGTAGAAACAGTAAGCTCCAAGGATGCAATGGCATTGGAGGAAAAATACGGAGCCCATAACTATCATCCGTTGCCAGTTGTTTTAAGTAAGGGAAAGGGTGTGTTCCTATGGGATGTGGAGGGAAAAAAATATTATGATTTCTTATCGGCCTACTCGGCCGTAAATCAAGGACATTGCCATCCTAAAATCGTAGATGCCTTATTACATCAGGCCCAGACCCTGAGCCTAACCTCCCGGGCATTTTATAACGATGTGTTGGGGAAGTTTGGGAAATAT
>DATGQM010000294.1:0-2197 GCA_035304205.1 Arenibacter sp.
AGGCCATTACAAGCGACCTCCTTTTTGTGATATTCGATACAGTAAAAGTCCCCATGGAATTTCAATAGCTGTATGGCCGTTTTAGTATCTCCCGACCATTTAAAGTTCTGGTAGGGGGAAAGAAATAATATGGTATTGCCCCTGGAACGATATTCGACAAAATCTACTGAAAAATTCGCTTCCCCCTGAAATAATAGGATGCAATACAAGGGGATGCTAAAGTCTTCGGTAAAATCGTTGCCTTCTTTAATTTCTATGGAAAATAATCGTTCGTTGGCGTTCTTGTGCATTTGGGCTATTTTTGTACCGATAATCTGTCCTTGTCCATAATTATTATCGTTTTATGTTCCGGTATCAATTGATAAAAATAGTAAATTGGATTTACTTTTAAAACTCGGGATAATAGGTAAACAGAGCAAATTTTTAATATGAATAAAGATTATACTATTCCTTCACAGATACGGATAGGGCATGTGCACCTTAAAGTTGCCGATCTGGAACGGTCGCTTAAATTTTATCGTGATCTATTGGGTTTTGAGGTGACCATGATGTACGGGACCCAGGCGGCATTTATTTCTGGCGGGGGCTATCATCACCATATTGGCCTGAACACCTGGCATAGTCAAGGTATGCCACCGGCGCCGCAAAACGCCGTAGGTCTTTACCATACCGCAATTCTTTATCCCACGAGAAAAGACCTTGCCTTGATCTTCGACCGATTGCGCAGGGCCTATTATCCATTTACCGGGGCAAGCGACCATGGTGTTTCGGAGGCCTTATATATGGACGACCCGGACGGCAACGGCGTGGAATTATATTGGGACAGGCCCCAACATCTCTGGCCAAGCAAGCCGGACGGTTCTTTGGATATGTTTACGAAGCCCCTGGACCTGGACAATTTGTTGGGCGAAATAGATGGCGATTAAAAGCCATAACTTTTTGGAAAAGGATTGTAATTCTTGCAAAATAATCACCATTTTTGATGTGGTTCCCGGAAGGCACTTTATATACGATAATGTTAATGGCAAGGCCATGGAAATACCTGACGGAAATAAATCATAGCTAGATAAATAATGGAAATCTTAATAATCATTGGTTTGGTATTGCTTAACGGAGTATTTGCAATGTCGGAAATGTCCTTGGTCTCCTCCCGAAAATTTAAACTCGAAAATGCAAAAAGGAAAGGGAACACGAGGGCAAAAGTAGCCTTGGAACTTTCCGAAAATCCGACAAAATTTTTATCGACCGTACAGATCGGGATTACTTTGATCGGTATCTTGTTGGGAGTATACAGTGGGGAAAACCTAACAAGCGATGTGGCCGTATATTTAGCGCGGTTCGAGGCCATAAAACCGTATGCCCCTAATATTGCCACGGGTGTTGTTGTGGTCTTTGTAACTTACCTATCCATTGTATTGGGAGAATTATTTCCAAAAAGGTTGGGTATGACCTTTCCCGAACCTATAGCCATTATTTTGGCAAAGCCCATGAAAGTCCTTTCGGCCATTACCTCGCCATTTGTATGGCTCTTGACTGCCTCAAACGATATTCTTTTAAAAATCCTGGGAATAAAGGGAACTTCTGCCAGTCAAGTTTCGGAAGAGGAAATAAAATCCATCATCAAGGAAAGTGCCCTGGGGGGAGAAATACAGGATATTGAACACAATATTATGGAACGGGTATTCGAATTGGGGGACCGAAAAGTAAATACCCTTTATACCCACCGGAACGAAATAGTCTTTTTTACATTGGATGATAGCTGGGAAGAGATAAAATCCAAGATCAATCAAGAGAAACATTCCGCATACCCGGTGAGCAAGACCGATAATTTGGACGATATTTTTGGGATCGTGCTACTTAAGGATTTGTTTACGCCCTCAACGGATAAGGAATTTAATATTAAGGAGTATATAAAGGAGCCCATATATTTTAACGAAAGTGCGTTTGCCTATAAGGTATTGGAAATCTTTAAAAAAGAAAAAATGCACTACGGGATCGTTGTGGATGAATATGGGACCACCCAGGGAATAGTAACTATGGACGATGTGGTGGATGCCTTGGTAGGCGATGCCACGGAAATTGACCAGGATGAATACCAACTTACCCAAAGGGACGAAAATACTTGGTTGGTAGACGGTCAGTATTCCATTATAGAGTTCATTAAATATTTTGATATCGACCTGGAGGAAAACTACCA
>DATGQM010000295.1:0-9430 GCA_035304205.1 Arenibacter sp.
TTCCGCTGTAATGCAACCAGCAAGGGGAACATCGACCGGAGGACATGTCTCCCCCCCGGTAGGTACAAAAAGTGCTTCCTTACTGATGTAATTTTTCTCGACATCAATATTTTGGTAGGTACCATAATCGTTAATACGGGCCAAAAAGCAATCATTATGAAAACCAATACGGGCAATATCGGTGATGCCGAAACCAACAGTAATATCCATTGGCGTCGAGGAACCAAAAATCTCCTGCTTGTACAGCGGGGTCCTAACCTGAATTTTTATTTCCTTTGGAAAGACCTGAAGCAGTTTGGCGATCACTGCCTTTTTATTCTCGGGGGTCGTTAAATTATTGGTGGTATAATACCACTCTCCCCAGGAACCTATAAAACCCGCCTGCACAAATGCGATAACATCCGCATTATCGGTAACAATAGGTTTTAGCTGATCTAAATGCCTTTCAATAATGCTTAATGGCGCATCGGTCCCATCCTGATCGTTATTATAGGCAAAACGTAATATACATTTTACGCCAGCAGTTCTTAACCTATCGAAATCGGTTTTTATCAGATCGAGTTGCGCTGTACTAAGATCCGAATTTTTAAATGGATCCAAATAATAAATACGATTAATGATCGTCACGTTTTCGGCCTTCAAATTATTTAGTGCCGCCAAACTAAGTGGCGTCCCTTCCGAATCTACTTGCCAGTGGTGCATAAATCCCCGTTCTGGATTGGAGATCACATCATCGGATGCCTTATAGGTTATGTTACTTACGGTATCATCGATCGGCTCCCCATTTTCACCTTCCACGGCATCGCTGCCACAACCTATGATCGTTCCTAAAAATAATAGTGCTATCCATGTATAATTCATAAATTTCAGTTTTATATTCAATTTGATAAATCTTTGAGGGGCCACCCAGCTAATTTTGAAAATAACGGACGGCCCATCCAAATACGACCTAATTATACCCGGGATTTTGTTTAAAGGCACCTTTGCCCTCACTTATTCTTTCGAGCGAAAAAGGATATAGTTGTTTGTGGGGAGCAACTTGACTGGCACTGCCATTTAATGCCTTGGCATGCTCAACAAATTTATCATGTCTTATTAGATCTGAACGGTATTGACCATTCTCACACCAATATTCATGAGATCTTTCTAAAAGGATCATCGTATTGAAGGTATCTATGTCCGAATAATCCGCTAACGAAATCGGATCTAAATTTGCCCTTTCCCTGATCATATTCACCAAGTTTATAGCTTCTTGATTTGGGGCGCCATTTTTATTGGCTATTGCCTCTGCCTTTGATAAGATCACATCGGCATACCTATATAGGATAATATCGACCGTTGTCAGGGAAGTACTCCGAGCGGCATCTGCGGCAATTTTTAACGGTATAGGTCCCATTTGCATAACATTTCCCGGATTGGACCTGTTATAGGTAATCCCATCCGTTCCAACATATTCCGCTATTAAGTTTGTCTTTCTAACATCGTTAGTTTCAAAGGAATCATAAAATTGCCAGGAACTTTGGACGGTTGCCCAACCCCCTCTTTCGGGATAGTTGGATGGCAGGGCCATCATTTGCCATTGATTTTCGCTTGTCCCGGCATAATCGGCGGGAATGGCAAACATGACCTCTTTATTGTCCGATTGTGTTTCCGTACCGAACATCCCTACATAATCAGGGTTTAATTCATAATAATTCATGGCCATGATCGCATTTGCCTGTTCTTCTACATCCGCCCATCTTTTCTCATGAAGATATAGCCTGATCAATAACATTCTGGCAAAACCTTGGCTGAACCTTCCATAAACCGCATCGGCAGGTGAGGGCAGATCTTCGGCGGCGTCCAATAAATCCTTTTCAATAAAATTCACCATTTCATTATAACCAAGTCTTGCCAAGGGTGTTTCATCCAATGGATTTTGTAGAATTTCCAATGGTGCAACTACTATAGGGCCATACATATCAAAAAGTTCATAGCTTAAAAAGGCCCGGGCACATTTGAGCTCCGCAATACCTACCTTCTTTAAATTGTCATTGACACTTGACTTCTCAAGCCTATCAATACTTAGTGTATTGGAACTTATCCTATTATAAAAGCGGTCATAATATCTTGTGACCTCTACATTATTCGGATTATAACTATGCAGTGATGCCAGTTGCTGTACGCCAAAATTCCCTTGAAGAATTTCGGTGGAGGCATCATTGATAAACATGATCCCATTTTCCGATGTTGTATGGATACCATCCCACCAGGAACCTCTCAGGGGATAATATGCGGCTACTACCAAAGCTTCAACATCGGCTTCGGATGCCGGGAATATAGCCGGATTAATTTCATCATAATTAACTGACTCCAATTCCGGGTTACAGGCCACGGATAATAAGACAAGGAGCGAGGCGAAATAAAAATTTATATTTTTCATCTGTGGATATTTATTGTTTTTTAATGGTCATACCTGCCCGACTACGTCGTTCAGGCGGGTTTAAACTTGCCTGACGGCAGTCAGGTTCGCATATCTTCATCCTGGTTAGCGACCAATTTTCCATTATGCTCATTTTATGATCAGTTTTTTAAAATTTTAGATCTATCCCTATTGTGTAAGTTTTGACATTTGGATATGCCCCTACCAAATTGGAAGGATTTTGATCTGTCCCCGCCAATCTGCTATCATATCCGGTAGTTTCCGGATCTACACCATCAAAGGGGGTAATAAGAAATAAGTTTTGGGCATCCAGTCGGACCGTTGCACTATTTATAAGTTTTCCAAGCCATTTGGAAGGTAGGTTATAGGCCAAGGATACGTTTTGAAGCCTTATAAACCAGGCATCCTGTAAGAAGAAATCCCCGGCACTATATTGGGTATATCCATAATGGGAGGCCGGTCTGGTATTTGTCGGGTTGTCCGGTGTCCATCTATCATAGATACTTCTTAATGCGTTACGTCCATTTTGCCATAGACCATCCGCTGAAACACCTAGGGCCAGATCGGTCGCATCCGCTATTTGTCTTCCGAACATACCATTAAAATGAAAGTTCAGTTCAAAATTCCTATAACTGATACTATTGCTGAAACCTGCGATAAAATCCGGATCGGACGAACCTAACAATACTATATCCGCTTCATCGATTCTCCCATCCGGTTCCCCGGTGGCAATAAATCTTCCATTTTCGTCCACTACCGGGTCCCCGGCACCATCCCTCGAAAAACCGTTTACATCCTTAATTTTTATTTGCCCGGGAAATAGATCTGGTTGTGCTGGCACTACCTCTCCTATTTGCATCACCCCGTCGGACAAATATGAATATTGGGCACGTATGGGATCACCTATATCCTGATAAATGGCAGGTTTCCAATCTTCGGCCCTTTGTTTCCATCTATCCTCAAATTTAGAATAGGTCAATGTGCTCTTCCATTTAAAATTTTCCGTATTGACATTCACCGTGTTCAAAGTAACTTCGACCCCCTTACTTTGGGTACTACCAATATTTGCCCAAACGGTATTTACCTCGTTATACGAATTGATAGGTTTTAATTGTAATAAGTCCGAGATCTCCTTATTATAAACTTCCACAGATCCGGATAGCCTTTGGTCGAACAATTCAAAATCGAGACCTATATTGGTTTCCTTGGTCGTTTCCCATTTTAAGTCCGGGTTCTCCAGTCTTGAAGGAAATACACCGATCAATATGGATTCATCCGGATTTAAGTATGCAGGTTGTGCGTAGTAAGCGGCAAAAGCATTGGAACCAATATCGGCATTTCCCGTTTCACCATGTCCTACCCTTAGTTTTAATTGGGATACCGTATTGTTTATGCCATTCATAAAAGGTTCCCCGGCAATGTCCCAACCAACGGCCAATGAAGGAAAGATGGCAAATCTATTGTTCTTGGAGAAAACACTGGAACCGTCCCTACGAATGGTCGAAGTTAATATATACCTTTCTTTAAAAATATAATTTATTCTGCCAAAATAGGACACTAAATTATTTTCATATTTTGAGGAGGACAGTACTTTCGTCCCGGCACCGGCATTAATATTGTTCCATAAAAATGCATCCGTTATAAAATCACTATTTCCTGAAGAAGCGCTTTCCGATCTATATTTTTGCCTGGAATACCCCACCAAAAAATTGAAATTATGGTCGTCATTAATGATTTTAGTATAGTTTAGCGTAAAATCGAACAACTCATCGTTCTTTTTCTGGTTGGCAATAGTTGCTTTCCCATTTTCCAAGGCCCCATATAAAGTCGTTCTTGGTAAATAAGTGTTCCTACTCGTATGGCCTTGGTCTATCCCTGCCTGTAATCTGGCCACTAGCCCCGGTAGCGGCTTAACCTCCATAAAAAAGTTCGTAAGTGTTCTGTCTATAACCCCTTCATCCGTAATAGTAAGCAGGGAATAGGGATTGGGTTCCTGTGCATTGCTTGGATTGATGGGATAATTACCAAGCTCATCAATAGGTTGTATATGTGGTCCGTATTGCAAGGCCGATCTAATAATTCCTGAATTTTCATAGCGATCTCCACCTAATTGACTATTTTCATTATTGATCCTACTCATTGTAAAATTCATACCGACGCTTAAAAAATTATTTAATTTTTGGTCTAGGTTGAATCTAAGGGAAGCCCTGTCAAAGGCCGAGTTTTTTAATATCCCGTTCTGTTTATACAGGTTGCCCGATAGATAGTATCTTGTTGTTTCGGACCCGCCCCTTAAGGAAAGGTTATGCTGTTGGGTACTACCGTCCCTGGTTACCAGATCCAGCCAATTGGTGCCCCGACCCGCACTATTTATTTGATCATCGGAATAGAACCTTGAAAATGCGACCCCATTTACCGGATTTGCAATAGCTTCTTCCAACGTTTTATCACTATATGGGGATACCCTATTTTGAAATCTCCAATTTTCACTGGCAGCGTCGTTCCTTAACCGCATCCATTCCTGTAAACTTAATATATCATAACTATCGTTATATGCCTGGTAAGAATAAGAGGTAGAATAATCGACCTGTACTTTTCCCGTTGCCCCCTTTTTTGTAGTAAGGAGAATAACGCCATTTGCCGCCCTTGCGCCGTATATAGAGGTTGCACTGGCATCCTTTAAAACGGAAATGGATTCGATATCATTAGGGTTGAACGAGTTTAAAATACTTTGTGTCCCTCCACTATACCTATTTCCCGTTGCAGGTTGTTGGAACTCGGTGATCGGAAATCCATCCACAACTACTAAAGGATCATTGGAAGCATTTATAGATCCCGCTCCCCTGATCTGAATATCCAATCCCCCGCCCGGTTGTGCACTATTTTGAACGATCTGCAGGCCTGAAACTTTGCCCCTTAGTACATCGCCGATGGAAGAGGAGGAAGATAAGACCAGGTCTTCCGTTGCAACAATTGAGACCGCTCCGGCAATATCCTTCTTTCTTTGCGTACCGTAACCTACCACTACGACCTCGTCCAACCCGGACGTACTTTCCTCCAGGCTTATTGAAATCCGGTCTTGGGCCGCTACAGCTACTTCCTTGGTGGCAAACCCGATATAGGAAATAACCAACACGGCATTTCCATCCGCGAGACCGATGGAGAAATTACCATCAAAATCGGTTTGCGTCCCGTTGGATGTTCCCTTTTCGACCACACTTGCCCCGGGAAGCGGGGAACCGTCCACATCCGTAACCGTACCGCTCACGGTAAAGTCCTGTTCCTGTTCGATCATGACCTCTTTTGGGGGTTCTACCGCAAACCGTTTTTCGACCCGGCCCCGTTTAAGGACAATGTGGGAACCCCGTACTTTATATTCCGTAGTGGTGTTCCCGAATAGAGTTGTCAATACGGTCTCAATGTGCTCCTCGTTTAGCTGGAAGGATAATTTACGCTGAAGATCTACATCCTTGGTCTTGTATATAAACCGGAATTCCGTAGTGGATTCGATCTCATCGATAATACTCTTTACGGTAACATTCTCTACCACCAAGGTAACCTTGGTCTTTTGAGCGTAACCACCGTTCGCATGTAACCCGAATAGAGCCGTAATCCATAACATCGTGGTCAGTTTCATTTTCAAGTCAAATTTCAATAAAGGCTTATGCAACCTCCATTGGTTAAATAGTTTTTTCATATTTTTGATTGTTTAATTGTGGTTAGCAAATGGTTGTGCGATCACTCTTTACTACCGGGAAATGTTAGCGCATTTTCCGGTTTTTTATAGTGTACCGAGTGGATAATTGTACGTATTGGTCTATGTCATATTTTTATCTTTTTCTTATGGGTTCTACTTCTATTTGATAATTACCTTATTATTTTTTATAGTATATTCTATTTTATGGGTATCATTAAAAAAACTGAGCACCTCCTCAATTTTAACATCATTAAAACTCGCGTTAAAAACTTCCTTGCCCAAAACGGCATTGGTATTTTCTATTTCTATGTTGTAATAACGCTCCAGTTTTGTCAAGATCTGATCAAAGGTCAAATTTCTGAATACCAGATGTCCCTGCATCCACGAGGTATAGAGGTCGGTATTTACGGCATCTACCACTATATTTTGGGTGTAATGCCCATAAGATCCCTTTTGACCTGGCACTAAGGTAACCACAGCGTCCTTGGGCCCCGTTTTCCCATCCAAGCTTACCGCACCCTCCACCAGAACAACATTGGTGCTCCGATCTTCGGTATAGGCCGATATATTAAATTTTGTCCCTAGTACTTTTACATCCAGATCGTTTACATTTACAATAAATGGGTTTAATTCATTTGATGAAACATCAAAATAGGCCTCCCCCGAAAGATATACCTGTCTAGGGCCCGCACTTAAAAAGTTTACCGGATATCGCAAGGAACTGCCCGAGTTTAAGTGTACTATGGTACCATCCGACAGTTCAACTATGAATTTTTTCCCGTTAGGGATGTTTAACGTATTAAACACCAGATTTTCTTTTTGGGTCGCTTGGGAATAACTGATCCGGTCCTGATTTTGATCCCCGATCAGATTACCTTCGGGGTCCCGTACTTCCTTGGTCCTAGAAACGTCGATGGCCTGAATCGTTCCATTATCCAGTTCCAAGGTAATGGCATCATCTTTGGGCATTATTGGGGTATCATCCTGAAATGGGAAAAAACCTTGTTGATATAAAAATCCCAATCCAAGGAGCAGTGCTATGGCCGCAGCATAATTGATCCAACGAGGTATCGTACGCCTAACTGGTCTTTCCATATGCTTTATTTCCTGTTTCACCTTATCGTAGGCCTCATCGACATTATTTTTTAAGGTCGCCAAGGTCAGGTCATGATAATCCCGGACATATGATTCCAGGGTAGCCTGATTTTTAGGGTCTTCCAACCAGTTTCTTAACGCTACGATTTCCTTTTCCGTTAGCGTACCGGTGAGAAGTTTAAAAATATTTTTTTCCATGTATCCAATTTTTGTTCATTTAACCATATTTTGGCAGCTGCCTAACCGCATCATTCAATAACCAATACTCCAAAAAATTATAAAACCCTTAAAAATTATTATTATTTTTAATATTTTCGTAAATATTCAAAAGCCAATCCATCCACACCCATATTTGACATGAACGAAATCGAGGCCGTAATCGCATTGAAAAATGGAGATCAGTCCGCTTTTAAATTTTTATTCCAAACCTATTATGATCGACTCATGGCCTATATTATCACTTATACGCATGACAAAATGCAAGCCGAGGATATCGTACAACATGCCTTTATTCGTCTATGGAAAAAAAGACACAAACTGGATGAAACCAGGTCCCCGAAAAGTTATTTGTATGCCATTGCCCATAACCGTTATATAGACACGGTAAACGATAAAAAAAAACAGGATAAAATTATCGACCGAATTTGGGAACGGGCACTTATCGATCGAATAGAGGATGATACGGATGCCATGGAAAGCCGTATCCAAAAAATGAAACAGGTTATCGATTCCCTTCCTGCCAAGTGCAGGGAAATTATTGTCCTGAATAAGACCCAAGGCCTCAAGTATAAGGAAATTGCGGAGCAAATGGGTATTTCGGTCAAAACAGTGGAATCCCAAATGCGAATAGCCTTCATTAAAATCAGGGAGGCCTTTAAGAAGGACGACCTCCTTTTATTTTTATTATTGGGATAGGATGGCGGAAAGGAAAATTATTCCTTACCTTCCGTTGCCTTTACTTTAAAATTCTTGAGCTTAAAACGGACAATATCCCCCGGTTTCCAACTTTGTACCGGGGATTTCAATAAGATGCTATGGTTGTCCGGATCGACCTCTTGGAGCTCCACTCCATTTGCGCAGCTATTGCAGCGATTACAACATACCTTTAATTGCATATGATCGCCCAGATACATACACTTTTCTACCCTACCGCACAGGTGTGGTTCCCCGGCATTGCAGAAATCCGTTTCCTCCGCCCTGAAAAAAAGATTCACTTTATCCCTATGTTGGGAATGGTGACGGTCGGAAGCTTGCGATACAAAACCGAAGGGCGTTTTAAAACCGCCCGGTTCTACAATGGCCTCCAGATTATTGGCCTTCCCGAACAGCTCCGCTACATAAGCCGAGGCGGGATCATTGTAAAGCGCATCCGGTGTATCGATCTGTAATAACCTGCCCTCCAACATTACGGCTATCTTATCCGCTGTCGAAAATGCATCCTTGGTATCATGGGTCACGAGGATGGCCGTAATACCCACCGATTTTATGATTTGCCGGACTTCCTCCCGTACCTGATCGCGCAAGATCGTATCCAGGTTACTAAAGGGCTCATCCATCAATAATAGCATAGGACGGGGAGCCAGGGCCCTTGCCAGGGCAACCCGTTGTTGCTGCCCCCCTGAAAGCTGATGGGGGTATTTTTTGACATCCTCTTTTAGACCGGTAAGTTCCAAGGTTTCATAAACACGTTGTTCGGCTTCTTTTTTCGTTAGTCCGTTTAGACCGAAAGCAACATTTTCAAAAATGTTTAAATGGGGAAAAAGTGCATAATCCTGAAAGACCATCCCGGTCTTTCGCTTATTGGCCGCCAAGGTCTTTTGGCCATTTACAATAATTTTCCCTCCTAACCACATAGTTCCGGCGTGGGGATGTTCCAAGCCCGCGATCAAGCGCAATAAAGTGGTCTTCCCCGAGCCGCTTTCACCGACTAGGGCCAATATCTCTCCCTTATTCAATGTAAAGGAAACGGCGTCTACCGCGAACCTATCGGCATTCCGGTATCGTTTACTAATATTGCTTAATTCGATAATGGACATTTTCTATATTTTATACGCTCTTTATTCTTTTCTGCCGATCATATTGTTCAGCAATATAATTGGGACGATGCCCGTTAGGACCACTATTAACGAAGCGTTGGCCGATTCCGCGATCATCTCGTTCGTGGCCATATCAAAGGCCTTGGTAGCCAGGGTATGAAAATTGAACGGACGCAATAT
>DATGQM010000296.1:0-6745 GCA_035304205.1 Arenibacter sp.
TCGGTATAGTCCCGTAGATTATGGGTATATACTTCCACGATCTTTTTATCGATGGCCCTCTTTAATATAGATGCTTCAAAGGGACTTTTAAGGAGGTCCGGAACCACGGTAATAATATCTATTCGCATAATTTGGATATGAAATATGAGTATTGAGATATGAGATATGAGAATTGCTATAAGTATATGGCCAACTGCCAGAAGGACCGATTAAAAAAAAGCTCCCGTTTCGGGAGCTTTTGGTATTATTTGGATTTCTTGTACTTATTGATTTCGTCCTGGAGCTGCCTGCTGATTTTTTGCTCGCGTTCCAAGGCCCGTCTTCTATGGTCCTCGTACTCCGTTTCCACTTCGGAAAGAGCCTGTTTGGCCTCCTGGGTAAGGATATTACTATTTCTAAATTTGTATATAAAAAACAATAACAGAAGCAATAATCCTGCAATTATGGTCCAAAGGATAATATTATAAGTGCTTTTGGAAACCAAGGCGCCCAAGAAGGCCATACTGTCCTTTTCTTCGGTTACGGAAGCAAGATTATCGGTGGTCTCGGCCAATTTTTTGTTAAGGGAACCAATGGTCTCCTCATGTCCGGCAATAGTTGTACTCAGTTCGCTCGCCTTTTTCGTAAATGCATTGATGGAATCGGCCACATTCTGGCTCAATTTCATTAAATTGGACTCCTTCACCACCTCGTACCGGATACCATCGGCCCTGTAATTGCCCGATTTCGCAAAAATAAATTCAAATTGGGAGCTTATTGGGCCGTCATCCAAGGAAAGTTTATCCTCTTCCTCATTTTCCTGCGCATGATGTAGGTTGAATGACAATAGGGCCATTACAATAAAGAGTATTTTTAAAACTTTCATTTATGTAATTCTTATTGTTAATACTGATTTAGAGAAGGCTAAAATACTTTAATATTCCCAATTAATGAAATGAGCATGACCAAAAATTGATCGCCAGCCCGAAAGATTATTCCGTTCCACTAAAATTTTTATATGTACATAGAAAATGATCCGATTAAAAAAGGCACTCCTTAAGGGTGCCTTTTTTCAGTACTTCAACAATAGTATGCGATTTTACTGTATGATAAGTCGCTCTTTTTCCCCTTTTTCGTTCAACATCGTTATACTGGTCCTCCCATATCGGGAAATGCTTCCAAATTTATTTCTGGCATCCTGGATGTTGTTGATCTCCTCGTCCCCAAAAGAGAGCAATACCTTGCCGGCTAGATCATAGGCCCTAAATGTTTCGGGTACCCCGATGATCTTCACTCCTTTTTTGGTCCTGAATTTCTTTTTATCCTCATCGGTCAGGTTTTTCACTTCAAAGCCCAGTACAGGGACAATGGCCGTCTGTCTTTCCTTTAGGGTTACCGGGACGTCCATTAGCTCTTTGTCCCGCAGAACGGAGACTATTAGCTCGTCCCCCGGTCTTTTGGCGGAAATATAGCCTATGAGGTCGGAAAATTTTCGAATATGGATATTATCTACCTTTTTAATGATATCGCCCTCCTTCAATTCCGCATCAAAGGCCCCGGAATCCTCCACTATATTGGCTATATAGACCCCATCTATTTCGTTTATTCCGTTGTCTATGGCCAAGGGACTGTTCAGGGGGATGGTTTCAATGCCCAGGATACCCTTTTGAACATTGCCATATTCCATAATATCCTCTACCACTTTTTTCGCAATATTACTGGGCACGGCAAAGGAGTATCCTACATAGGATCCGGTCTGTGAAGTGATGGCCGTATTGATTCCTATTAGATCCCCATTGGTGTTTACCAGGGCACCGCCACTATTTCCCGGATTTACCGCTGCGTCCGTTTGTATAAAGGATTGGTCCAAGCTGGCCAGGGCCCTTGCCTTGGCACTAACGATCCCCGCAGTTACCGTAGAGGTCAGGTCAAATGGATTTCCTACCGCCAACACCCATTCCCCTACCTTGGTATTGTCCGAATCCCCAAAGGCCAAATAAGGGAGCTTTCGGTCCGTTTCGATCTTTATAAGGGCAATATCCGAATTGGGGTCGGTTCCAATAACTTCGGCGTTATAGGTTTTATTATTATTGAGGGTAACCTGTAATTGATCTGAATTGGCTATCACGTGGTTGTTGGTGACAATGTACCCGTCCTCGGAAATGATCACCCCGGAACCCGAACCGACTTGTGGTCTCTGGCTACGTCCGTAGCCAAAGAAAAACTCCATGGGGCTGGTCGGCCCCGTATGTGTCGTTACGTTTTTTACGTGTACCACGGCATTGACCGTGTTTTGTGCCGCAAGGGTAAAATCTACTTCATTGATTCCAGAACCCCTTGCAGAGGTCGGGGTATAACTGGTGGTAACCATTGAGTTGCCATGTCCCGGGCCGATTACCGCATAATTAGGTCTTTCAAAAAAAAGCTTATATGCCCCTAAAGTTATCGCACCGGCAAAAACGGATACCAACAATAAACTTCCAAATTTTTTCATATGTGATATTTATTTTTTTTATCCCGATAGCTATCGGGAGTCATATGAAATTCGCATATCTTCATTTGTGTTTAACAAATTTTCGGTTATGCTCATTTCATAAAAAACATTTTTTTCATTAACACCCGTAAAATTAACACAATTCTATAGGATATATTTGCCTTTAACGCGTTTTTAACTGCTAAAAAAACCTTAATTAAATCATATCTTTGCAGTATATATTACAATATGCTACTAAATTTCTTTAAATATCAAGGAACGGGAAACGACTTTATCCTGATAGATAACCGGGAGGATATTTTTCCAAGGGAAAATGTTGGACTCGCCTCTTTTTTATGTGATCGAAGATTTGGGATCGGGGCGGACGGACTCATACTTCTGGAACCGGATTCCGGGTTCGACTTTAAAATGGTATATTACAATTCCGATGGAAGGCAGAGCTCAATGTGCGGGAACGGGGGAAGATGTATCGTGGCCTTTGCAAAACAGTTGGGGCTGATCGGGGAAGAGACTTCCTTTTTGGCCGTCGATGGCCAGCATAGGGCAACTATAGTAGACGATACGGTCAGTTTGGAAATGCAGGATGTTGACGAAATCAAGGAAAAACAAAATTCTATGTTCCTAAACACCGGTTCCCCCCATCATGTTCAGTTGGTAAAGGATTTAAAGAATTTTGACGTACGCAAGGAAGGCAGGAAATTGCGCTTTGGCCTCTATGGGCAACAGGGTAGCAATATCAATTTTGTAGAGGATGCGGGGGAAGATTCCTTTTACGTAAGGACTTATGAAAGAGGTGTTGAGGATGAGACCCTTTCCTGTGGAACGGGGGTGACGGCCGTAGCCATTGCCATGCACCGGGCGGGATATACCCAAAAGAACAAGGTCGGCATAACTACCCCTGGGGGGACATTGGAGATTAATTTTAAACATAACGAAAAAGGATATCACTGTATATGGCTAACGGGACCAGCAAAATTGGTATTTAAGGGCGAAATCTATGTTGAAGCTTAAAGGGGAGCATATATTTTTAAGGGCCTTAGAACCCGAAGATCTGGATTTTCTCTATCAGTTGGAGAACGATCCACAGGTTTGGGAAATTAGTGGTACCACGGCCCCGTATTCCAAATATGTCCTGCAAAAGTACTTGGAAAATTCCCATAAGGATATTTATGAGGTGAAGCAATTGCGATTGGGCATTTGTAATCTGGAAGAAAAGGTGGTGGGTTTGATCGATCTGTTCGATTTTGACCCCAAGAATTTGCGAACGGGAATGGGGATCGTTGTAAGCGATGAAATGAACAGGAACCGGGGAATGGGATCGGAAGCTATTAAATTATTGTCCGACTATGTGTTTTCCATTTTGGGGCTTCGACAGATATATGTAAACATTTTGGAGGAAAATAAAGCTAGTATCCGTTTGTTCACCAAACTGGGATTTAAGGAAGTGGGCGTAAAAAGGGACTGGATCTGTACGGGAAGGGAATTTAAAAATGAAATTCTCTATCAAAAGATAAAGGAATAGGAATGAACATAAAGCGATTTGTACTTGCCTTTGCTGCGTTGGGTATTTTAATAGGGGGCGTGTTTGCCTATAAGGGGTATACCGCATTTTTTAAGCCCAATACCAAATTCGACGAGGAAACGGCCCAGGTCTATATTCCTTCAAGTGCCGATTTCGAAGCGGTAAAAGAAGAGTTGGAGCCCCTTTTGGACGATATGGAAACATTTGGGGTCGCAGCGGATAGAAAAGGATATACAGCCAATGTAAAGGCCGGGAAGTACGAGATAAAAAAGGGCATGGACAATAATGCGATCATCAATTCCCTCCGTAGTCGCAGCATACCCGTAAAAGTGGCCTTCAATAATCAGGAGACCTTGGCGGATCTTGCAGGAAGGATATCCCTACAGATCGAGGCCGATAGTACCCAATTGTTACATTCTTTTAAAAGGACGGATTTTTTAAATGCCAATGGTTTTAATGAGGATACCGCACTCTCCATGTATATTCCCAACAGTTATGAATTTTTTTGGAATACCTCGGCAGACGGCTTTAAAGAACGGATGTTAAAGGAATATACCCGATTCTGGAACGAAGACCGTATGGCCAAGGCGAAATCCGTGGGAATGTCGCCCGAAGAGGTAATAGCCCTGGCGGCCATAGTACACAAGGAAACTGTCAAGGTAGATGAGAGGCCCAGGGTAGCCGGTGTATACCTAAATAGACTACGACGGGGAATGCCCCTACAGGCGGATCCGACCGTAATCTATGCCATTAAAAAGCATACCGGGGATTTTGACACCGTTATAAAACGTGTCCTTTATAAAGATCTGGAACTGGATTCGCCCTACAATACCTATAAGGTAAGCGGTTTGCCCCCCGGGCCAATCACTATGCCCGATATTTCTGCCATAGATGCGGTCTTAAATGCGGAAAAACATGAATATTTATACTTCGTGGCCAACGTGGAAAACTTTGGATACCATAAATTTGCCAAGACCTTGGCGCAGCATAACCGGAATAAGGTACAGTACGTCCGATGGATCAATTCCAAAAAAATCAATAGATAGGCAATTTATCTTAGTTTGCATACCATTTAACTATCATTTATACTAAATTATACAAAATTGCGTTAAAACCCCCTTCATGTTAAAAAACGGTTTTATCTTTGTAAAGTGAAATTTAAGCGGACGTTTTTTTGTCGTGAGTCTTAAGAAAACAAAAATATGAGAAAGTGGACAAGTCTTTTGTTCCCCCTAATCATGATTTTTATTCTGTTCAGCTATGGGTTTAAACCGGTTATAGTGACCGTTCCCGAGGCTTTAAGAGTAAATGGACCTACCGAAGTTTTGTTTCCCAAAAACAAAATAATCCCCAAAAAAAACAGTGCAGTACCACCCTTTCTAGGGACTTCCTATAATGGTTTTAAAGAGGCTTTGGCCTTTAAGGAATCACAGGGAAATTATTTTATTACCAATGCGTTCGGTTATCTTGGAAAATACCAGTTTGGTATTGGTACGTTAGAATTATTGGGCGTGTACAATGCAACGCTCTTCCTGAACGATCCTATTTTACAGGAAAAGGTCTTCCATACCAATTTATCCAGGAACAAATGGATTCTAAGAAGGGATATCGAACGGTTCGTGGGCCTGCATATCAACGGTCAGGAAATTACCGAGTCGGGCATACTTGCGGCAGCGCATTTGGCAGGAGCTGGGAACGTAAAAAAATATCTGCGATCTTCCGGACAGTTAAATGTGAATGACGAATTCGGGTCGACCGTATCCTATTATATCAAAAAATTCTCCGGCTATGATATATCGCATATTACACCGGTACGGAATCCAAAGATCTAAAGTTAATGTAATATGAAATGAGCATGACCGAAAGCTGGTCGCAAATACGAATGAAGATATGCGAATTACATATGACCGTTAAAAAACAATAAATATCTACATATGAAAATGAGGAGGCCTTGACCGTTTGTGTCGGGGCTTTTTTATTTTTGCTTACCGCTTACCGCTTACCGCTTACCGCTTTTTGTGCTTTATGCTATATGCAATAGGCTATCAATCTTAGCCTTTCAACTTCCCTGCCAACTGCAACTGTTCACTGCCTACTTTTTTCTTGCTTATAGCTTATAGCTTACCGCCTACAGCCTTATCCCTGAACAATAAAAATAGTCGGTCTTTTATGAAGATCCAAGGGAGAGTTTTTCCATTCCTCCACGGTCTTGGTGGCGATGAACTCGGTGGGCAGCGTTATATCGCAGGCAATACAGACCAACGTATGGGGGGAAAGCGATTTTAGCAATTCCACAAGTAGCTTATCGTTCCTATAAGGGGTTTCTATGAATATCTGGGATTGTTGGTGCTCCCTCGATAATTTTTCAAATTTTTTGATGCTTGTTCTTCGCTCCCCGTTATCTATGGGCAAATAGCCGTTAAAGGCAAAACTCTGACCGTTGAGTCCACTTGCCATTAAGGCGAGCAGGATCGAGGAGGGGCCTACCATAGGTACTACCTGGATACCTTTTTTATGGGCGATACGCACTAAGTCGGCTCCCGGGTCGGCAACCCCTGGGCAGCCCGCCTCGGATATGATCCCTACGTGAAAACCTTCGGCACAGGGGTCTAAAAACGAGTCGAGCTCGCTGGGTTCCGTAAATTTGTTGAGCAGGTTTATATGTAGACCGGGCTGTGATTTTTTGGAGCTGATCTTTTTTATAAAATGCCGTGCCGTTTTCTCGTTTTCCACTACATAGTGATCTATCC
>DATGQM010000297.1:0-5341 GCA_035304205.1 Arenibacter sp.
AAAGGATATGGGCTTTTCGGGGGTAAACAACTTTCCTACCCATTCCATTATCGATGGTCATTTTAGGCGCGTCCTGGAGGAAACCGGCATGAGCTTTCAAAAAGAGGTAGAGATGGTACGGTTGGCCACCCGGATGGATATGTTCTCCATCGTATATGTGGCCAAGCCCGAAGAGGCTGTACAAATGGCCGATGCTGGGGCAGATGCCATAATTGCCCATGTGGGCACAACGGTAGGCGGATCTATTGGCGTTACCGGGGCTACGGTTTCTATGGATAATGCCATGGAACGGACCCAGGCCATTATAGATGCGGTAAAGAAGGCCAATCACAATACTTTTTTTCTGGCGCATGGTGGCCCGATAAACACACCGGATGATGTGCGGTATACCTTGGAACACACCAAGGGACTTCATGGTTTTGTAGGCGCTTCCTCCTTGGAAAGAATGGGAGTGGAACAAAGCTTGACCAATCTGACCAAGGAATTCAAATCCATAACCTTATAGCATTTTTTGGATATGGCCAAGAATTGGAAGTTTGTTAAAAAAGAGGATATGATGTTCGAATCGGCCTTTGGTCGAGATCATTATTGGCATTATCATCCGGATATCATTAAAAAAGCGGACTCCTATATGGTGAAGGTCGTAGTGCCCCAAGGAAAGGGCCATGATTTTCATAGGCATCCGAAAATGCACGAGATATTATATATCCTGAAGGGACGGGCGGAACAATGGATCGAGGACGAAATACAATTTTTGGAAACTGGCGATTCCGTATACATCGATGCGGATGTGGTACATGCTACTTTCAATGCGGGGGAAGGCGAACTCGAATTTCTGGCGATCTTGTCCCCGCCCGAAGGATGGGAGGCCGGCACCTTGGATGTCAGCGGGGAGGAACCCTATGTCGGTTATCGAATCAAATAACGGTCAACGACAATTGTCGGAAAATCAAAATAACAAGGACCAAAATTTTTAAATGATGAAGCATTCATGACAAAAAATTTCGCCACACAGCGGAATGATTTTATGGATGTTACACCCGCCAGAACGAATCTTTCGGGCTGGTGTGACCATTAAAAACAATAAATATAAGCACATGAAAAAATTACGATTAAGCTTTTTGTTGACCCTATTGGTCGCACTATTTTTTTCTTCCTGTTCGGAAGAAAAAAAGCCCTTGCCCCCATTGACCTATTCCGGGGAGAACCCAAGGGTGCAGGATCCATTGAGTCCGGAGGATTCCCAAAGACATATACAGCTGCCCGAAGGATTTACGGCCGAGCTGTTTGCCTCCGAGCCTAATATCATTAACCCCATCGCCTTTACCTGGGACGAAAGGGGTCGGCTCTGGGTAGTGCAGTCCATGGACTATCCCCACGGTCTGGCCAATGAGGTGGGCGGGGATAGGATTACCATCTGCGAGGATACCGATGGGGACGGAAAGGCCGACAAGTTTACCGATTTTGCTACCGATCAGGGCCTATCCACAGGAATAACCTTGGTAAAAGGGGGGGCTATAGTCGCACAAGCGCCGGATATGGTGTTCTTGGAAGATACCGATGGGGATGATAGGATGGATAAGCGTACCGTACTCTTTAGCGGTTTCGGTACCTTCGATACCCATGCTGGGCCATCCAGTCTGCGTTATGGTATCGATAATGCCCTTTGGGGCGCAGTGGGCTATTCGGGATTTGAAAATGACTTTTCCGGAAAGCCTGTCGAATTCGGAATGGGAGTGTACCGGTTCGGAAGGGACGGTTCCTATTTACAACCTGTAGGTCAGTTCGACAACAACACCTGGGGAATGGGTTATAATGAAAATTTTGAAATTTTTGGTTCTACGGCCAATAACAACCATGCCTGTTATGTAGGGATCCCCCTAAAACACTATGATTATTTGGATCGACTGCCCGCATGGGCGCTCAATGCCGATTTTATACAGGGACATTATGAGATCCACCCCGTAGATACCGTTCCTTTACAACAAGTGGATGTCCGGGGAGGATATACGGCGGCGGCGGGGGCTAATTTTTATACTGCACGTAACTATCCCAAGGAATACCAAAATCAGATGTACGTAAGCGAACCTACCGGCCATTTGGTGCATATTGCCAAGATCGTAAAGGATGGGGCGGGCTATAAGGAAGTGGATGGCGGTAATATTTTTGCGAGTACCGATTCGTGGACAGCTCCGGTATTCGCGGAAACGGGTCCCGACGGAAACCTGTGGGTAGCGGATTGGTACAATCCGGTAATACAACATAATCCCGATAAACGGGGTATGGACAACCAAATATGGAATACCGATAAGGGTGAGGGAAATGCCCATCTCAATAAGTTGAGGGATTATAAACATGGACGGATATATATCATCAAACATAAAAAAGGTGCCGATCCAAAAATCACCGAGCTAAACCGTAATGATGATAAGGCCTTATTGGAGGCCCTGGAAAGCGATAATCTTTTTTGGCGTACCAAGGCCCAGCAGTTTATCGTTGAGGAGAACAAGATCGGTTTGATTCCCCAATTGATCCAACTGGCGGGCAATACATCCAAAATCGATGAAACCGGACTCAATGCCGCGGCTTTGCACGCCCTTTGGACACTGGACGGACTCGGGGCCTTGGATGGCAATTACCCAGAGGCGAACAAAACGGTAACTAAAGCCCTTAAAAATAGTTCCTATGCGGTAAAACGTGCGGCCATGGCCTTATTGCCCCTTTCCCAAGAAGGGAGCAGGGAATTGGCGAACTCCGGACTTCTTACGGATTCCGATCTGCAACTAAGGTTGGCAGCGATCGTAAAGGCAAGTGAATTGCCCGAATCAGGGGAACTTTATACCGAAATGGAAAAAGTTTCCAAGAATGTGGACAATGTTTCCGATAAATGGTTAAGTGCCGCCATAAAGATCTATTTCAGGGAAATGAATACCGAGGAGGTAGATGGCTCTAAGGTAGAAATGGTCGTACCCGCCTCGGACGATGGCAAATCGGTCTGGTCCTATATGGAAGAACAACCTGCCGGAGATTGGATGTCCGTAGATTTTAACGATGCATCCTGGAAAAAAGGGGAAGGAATGTTCGGAGGCCATGATGAGGAACGGATCCGGACCAAATGGACAACGGACGATATCTGGATGCGAAAAACGGTGACCCTAAATGAGGAATTGACCGACCCCGTCATCAAGATCGCCTATGATGACGACTACGAAGTTTATATCAATGGCGAATTGGTCCTTTCCGAGAAGGGTTCCAGCGGTGCCTATAAATATATGAAACTGGACAAGGAAAAGATAGGGGCCTTTAAAAAGGGAAAAAATGTTATTGCAGTGCATTGTAAGAATACGGGTGGTGGACAACATATTGATATGGGAATCGGAAAGATCGCAAAGATCAAGGTAGATGTCACCTTTACGATCAATACGGTTAGTCAGGAAATGGCCTTCGATAAGACAGTACTAGAGGCGAAGGCCGGACAGACCATAGAGATAAAACTGGTGAACAAGGACCAAATGCCGCATAACCTAGTCGTTATCCAGCAAGGTAGCCTGGATATTTTTGGCCCTATGGTCGATAGTTTTGTTACCAGTCCCGATGCCGAGAAAATGGGTTATGTGCCCAATTCAAGGTATGTCCTGGGCACTACCGATATGTTGAATCCCAATGAAACAGGATCGGTAGTAATCAAATTGCCGGACACCCCCGGCCGGTATCCGTTCGTATGTACCTTTCCTGGGCATTGGCGAATGATGCAGGGCGTAATAATCGTTAGCGCGCCCGGTTCCTATATTTCGCAGGACAAGGATGCACCGGTCATCGCCGTAATGGGGGGTGGCGGATCCCATGATTTTCTTAAGTTCTTCGGTATTGCGGACGGGAAGGTACTAAGCGATAATGGGAAGAACACGGTCATTTATACCGAAGATCCCCAAGAATTGGGCAGCTTGATTCCTATGGCCGACATCCTGCTGTTGAGCAATAACAAACCCTTGGACCACGATATTAAGGACGCCATTTTTTCTAGGGTCGGGGAGGGGTCCTTGAACCTGCTCCTTTACCATCCGAGCACTTGGTACAATTGGCAGGACTGGCCGGAATATAACAGTAAACTTGTCGGAGGCGGGTCGCGCTCCCATGAGGATCTACAGGAGTTTGAGGTTACCGTGGTAAAGCCTGATCATCCGATCATGAAAGGGGTTCCCGCCAAATTCCGGATCGTTGATGAACTTTACCGATGGGAGAAGGATCCCAATGCCGAAATAGAGGTATTGGCCGTGGGCAAGGGATTGGAATCGGGAGCGGAATTTCCTGTAGTATGGATCGTAACGCATCCCAAGGCCAAGATCGTGGGGAATACCCTGGGCCATGATGAAAGGGCACATGATCTAAACGCCTATAGGGACATCCTTAGGAACAGTGCGGAATGGCTTGAAAAAGAATAGATTATTTTATTTGTTTAAACAAAATCCAATAACGAGGGTATCCAAAGCGTGGCATGGATACCCTCGCGGATTTGTTCATATGGTATAATTACGGCTACCGCGCCATGCTGTCCCCTGGACATGCCTTATACCGCTTTTTTATAACAGGTCTCCATTTCCCTCAGTTTTGCGAAGGCCTCCGATTTGGAATTTACATTTAATTTTAAATAAATGTTCTGGATATGAAAATTGACCGTACTGGGGGTTACGAATAATTTATTGGCAATGGTCTTATAGGTAGCACCTTCGTAGAGATATTCTATAATCTGGTTTTCCCTTTCCGAAAATTCATCGTAGTATTTCCGTTGAAACATCGAGATAACCTTTTTTACAATGTCATTGCTCATGGTGGCCCCTTCATAATTAATGGAATTAAGGGCATGGTGCAAGCTGTCCTTATTGATCGGTTTGGTCAGATAACCGTTGGCCATATTTTTGAACGCCTTTTTTATATTTTCCAGATCAATGAAGGCACTGATCATGATGACTTTAACGTTCGGATCTTTTTTTCGGAATAGTTTTATGCCTTCTATTCCGCACATATCGGGCAAAGTAACTTCGGAAACAATGATATCCGGAAGTACATTTTTATAATCCGCCAATGCTTCCGTTACAGAGGAATAAATGCCCATCAGGGTATAATCGGGATAGGTCTCAAAGTAATTTTGATAGGCCTCATGATAAAATGGATCATTATCTATCACAATGATTTTTGGAGTAATTGTTTTCATATTAAAAGTATTTTATTTACATATTAATTAGAATCTATTGTTTTTAAAAGCTTTATTATCAGATTATTATATCCGAATATTTTGTAATGGCACGATTTGGAATTTAAATCCGGGACACGAAATATTTTT
>DATGQM010000298.1:0-3011 GCA_035304205.1 Arenibacter sp.
AAATCGGTAGAAACGGTTTCCGGGTTACAGTTGATCATAATGGTCTCGTAGCCACATTCTGCAGCTGCCAGCACACCGTGCACGCAACAGTAATCAAATTCTATTCCCTGTCCGATCCTGTTCGGGCCCGAACCGAGTACTACGATTTTTTTCTTATTACTGACTATACTGTCGTTTTCCACATAACGCTTGCCGTCCGGGGTCTCTATTTCCGCCTCAAAAGTAGAATAGTAATAGGGGGTCATGGCCTTGAATTCCCCAGCGCAGGTATCCACCAATTTATAGACCCTATTGATATTCATCGCGACCCGTTTATTGTAGACCTCGCTCTCATAACAATCCACCATATGGGCGATCTGCCTGTCGGCAAAACCTTTTTGTTTGGCTTCCAACAATAGGTCCTTGGAAAGCGTTTCTATATTGTATTTGGAAATCTCCTTTTCCAATTGGTACAGTTCTTCGTATTGTCTCAAGAACCACATATCGATCTTGGTAATCTCATGGATCCTGCTTAACGGGATTCCCATTTGTACGGCATCATAGATTACAAAGACCCGATCCCAACTGGGAATGGTCAACTTGCTGATTATTTCGTCATAATTGGTGTAGCCTTTGCCATCGGCCCCTAATCCGTTCCTTTTAATTTCCAGGGATTGGGTGGCCTTGTGCAGGGCTTCCTGGAAAGAGCGGCCAATGCCCATAACCTCTCCCACCGATTTCATCTGTAGGCCCAACGTCCGGTCCGATCCCTCGAACTTATCAAAGTTCCACCGTGGAATCTTTACGATGACATAATCGAGCGTCGGTTCAAACAAAGCCGATGTAGATTTGGTTATCTGGTTACTCAACTCGTTCAGATTATAACCGATCGCCAGTTTTGCGGCGATCTTGGCAATGGGATACCCCGTTGCCTTGGAGGCCAATGCCGAGGATCGCGAGACCCGTGGGTTGATCTCGATCGCGATTATATCTTCCTTTTCATCCGGACTTACCGCAAACTGTACGTTACATCCCCCTGCAAAATCACCTATACTGCGCATCATCTTAATGGCCATATCCCGCATTCTTTGAAAGGCACTATCGGATAGGGTCATGGCCGGTGCTACGGTAATGGAGTCACCCGTATGGATACCCATGGGGTCCATATTTTCAATGGTACAGATTATGACAACGTTGTCATTCTTATCCCGTAGCAATTCCAATTCATATTCCTTCCATCCCATCAGGGCCTTATCTATCATCACCTCATGGATCGGAGAGATCTCTAGGCCCAAACTTAGAAGTTCATCAAAATCCTCTGGTCTGTAAACGATCGAGGCCCCGGCACCACCAAGGGTATAGGATGCCCTGATCACCAAAGGGAATCCAAATTCCTGGGCTATCTCCTTGCCTTTAAGAAAAGAGGTCGCCGTAGCCTGGGGGGCCATGCCTATGCCAATTTTAAGCATGAGTTCACGGAATTTCTCCCGGTCCTCCGTAATATTGATGGCATCTATATCCACCCCTATGATCTGCACTCCAAATTCTTTCCAGATACCCTTATTATCCGCTTCTATACATAGGTTCAGTGCCGTTTGTCCGCCCATTGTCGGTAACACCGCATCAATATTGGGATGCTTTTCTAAAATTTCCCGTATGGATTTTGTGGTCAACGGTTTTAAATAGATATGATCGGCCATAGTGGGATCCGTCATGATCGTTGCCGGATTACTATTTATAAGTACGGTTTCTATACCGTCTTCCCTTAAGGAGCGCAAGGCTTGTGTACCGGCGTAATCAAATTCACAGGCCTGACCGATAACGATCGGACCTGAACCGATAATTAAAATGGAGTTTAAATCTTTTCTTTTGGGCATTTCAATAAATTTTAAATATAAAAACGATTGGGCAAAAAAAAGGTGCTACTCTAGAAAAAGTAACACCTTGTTATTTTAAAAAACAAATATTCCATTATTTTTTATGTCTCGGCTCAGAGGATACGGATATTTTTTTTCTTCCTTTAGCCCTTCTTCTAGCAAGAACTTTTCTACCATTGGCCGTAGCCATACGTTCCCTAAAACCATGTTTGTTCTTTCTCTTCCTTTTGGATGGTTGAAATGTTCTTTTGCTCATCGTGGCCTATTTTTATAATCTACTTAAATTTCTATGATGGTTTTGAAATTCTGCGCAATCCATGCAAATTCCGGGTGCAAATATACAAAGAGTTTTTGCTTTGACAAATGTAATTAAAAAAATATTTTTTTAGATATGTCCGCCCACAGGCCGCTAGTAATTTACTACTTTTGCAACGGCTTAAATCAGAATCCCGTTAAAACATGAAGCGCTTACTATTTTTATCTGTTTGTACCCTTTGGCATATGGCCGGTTTTGGGCAGACTACCTTGGGATATCACCTAAAAAAAGGAGAGGTCTTCAAGGTAAAACAGATGGCGGAGCAAATAATTACCCAGGAACTTGACGGCACATCCCACGTAATTACCAATCAAATAGACGGGGTCCTGGAATTTAAGGTCTTGGGGGAAGTAGCCGAGGGGTACGAAATAGCACTTACTTTTAAGGACCTGAACCTAATTATGACCTCTAGTCTTCAGGGGGAACTAATGAACGTAAGAGCCACAGAGGTCGTTGAAGGGGACATGCAGTCCAAAATATTCAACACGATATTAAACAATCCCGTTAAAATGGTATTGGCCAAGACCGGTGATATCCTCAGGGTATCCGGGGGCGATAGTTTGGTCAACAAGATGACGGATGCATCCGGACTAGAGGATGAATTCTCCATAAACCTGATGAAAAGATCGCTGAGCAAGGAATTTGGATCGGAAGCCCTGTCCAATAGCTATAAACAGATGACCTTTATTTATCCGGATAAAAAGGTAAAGGTCAACGACCAATGGGAGAATGCCTATACCGGAAAGTTAAGGACCGCGAACATATGGACCCTGAAAGGAATAACCGATCACCGAACGACCATTACCGGTAAGGCTACGGTAATCATGGATATCAAGGAT
>DATGQM010000299.1:0-8929 GCA_035304205.1 Arenibacter sp.
AAATGGGCCGAGGTCCTGGATGCGGATGCCTTTGCTTATTTTAAGGAAAAGGGGATTTTTAACAAGGAAGTAGCCACTAAATTCAAGGACCATATCCTATCGAAGGGTGGCACCGAAAAACCCATGGAACTGTACAAACGTTTTAGGGGCAGCGAACCCAAGATCGAGGCTTTATTGGAAAGGGCTGGGTTACTGAAGGAAACGTCTAGTTAAGGAAAGATAGTATTCAGTGGGCAGTAGCAGTCGGCAGATGAAGGTCCCAAAGTTTAACTCCGGCACCATTTAGGCTCCTCCCTTTGGAAAAGGGAGGTGGCTTGCCCGTAGGAGCAAGACGGAGGGATTGACGATGCCAGTTGGATGTTTGTTAATAATCTAAATCAATCGTCAAAAAGTTTAATAGGAACTATAGGAACTAAAAGATAAGCTCCCCTTACTCGGAACGGCACGAGCGAGACGCTCGCGCTAGCCTTAACACCATATAGTATAGAAATACCTGAAATACTTACGCAGCCGAATTATCCTGAATCTTTGGATTTATTTGTTTTAAATGGGCTATGAAAGCCAATTTCTCTTTTGGAGAGATAATAACACTTTCATATTTGTTGTAAAAAATCTCCAACCTATCCAAGGAAGTGGCCGGTGCGCTTATCGGATTATTTGTTGCCTCAATTTTTGTAATGGCATTGATCGGAATAGATCGGTTGAGTAAAAATCCACTTTTAATTCGCAACTCCCCTTCTCTGATTTCATAATAGGTAGATAAGAGAATATAAACAATAAAAATGGAAATCGATAAAAAAATAATAGGACCAATCCCTACGCCTTCCATCATTAAGCGTATGGAACTCACAAGCAACACTGCGATTGCCAAAATAAGGATCCAACCAATTTTTGATCTATATCTAACCATATCTAACAACAACAAAATCCTAATCATTAACCGATTCGGCCTGGAAAATAAATATGACCCAGCTTACATCGATCCTACTATTTATCTATAGGATTAACCGCATCATAGCCCCCTTCCAAATTGACCACGTGCCCAAAGCCAAGGGATTTTAACTTTTTCTGGGCTTCCATACTTCGCCTCCCTGACCTACAGTAGACATAAACGGTCCTTTGTTTGTCCATCCCATCAAACTGTTGGGCAAAATTGGCATCGTACCAATCTATATTTTGCGCATTCTCCAAATGTCCCTCGGCATATTCCCCGGGCGTGCGCACATCGATCAAAATAGCATCCTTTAACATTTCTTGTTCAAAAGCGGTGATCGGCATATTTTCGGACACCTTTTGGGAACGACCGACCTGAAAAGCAAGAAATAAGAACAATACAAATAAAGGTCTCATATCATTTCTATTAGATTCAAAAATAAGCATTCCAGTTCAAAAAAAAATCACTTACTTTTGAAGATACGAAATATATGGCAAAGCAAACGTTACATCCAGATACTTGGGTAGACAATTATTCGGATTATCTCTTCAATTATGCGGTAACCCGGGTAAACGATACCGAAATTGCCAAGGACCTGGTACAGGAAACTTTTTTTGCAGGTTTAAAATCTGCCGATAACTTTAAGGGGGATGCCGCGGAGCGTACTTGGTTAATATCCATCCTAAAACGGAAGGTTATAGACCATTATAGAAAAATAAACTCGAGAAAGGCGAAATCCATGATCCGCATCACCCAAAACAGGAATACGGATACGGATGGCGATTTTTTGGAGCAGCAAGTGGCGGACCCCATTAGCTTATTGGAGAACAGTGAAATAGAAAACAGGGAATTGGGCATGGCGATCTACGAATGTATCGGGAAACTGCCCAAAAAACAGGCCTTGGCCTTTACGCTAAAGACCATAAACGGCCTAAGTACGGAAGAAGTCTGTAAGGAGCTGAATATCAATCCGTCCAATCTTTGGGTAATTATCCATAGGGCCAGGACCGTCCTTATGGATTGCCTTAACACCAATTGGTTTAAAACATGAGCAATTGCAAGGAAGTTGAAATCATCTGTACCAAGATACAGTACAGGGAAGCTACGATCACAGAAAAAATACGCATTAGGGTACATTTATTGATATGCCATACATGCAGGACCTTTTCAAAAAAGAACCACAAACTCTCCCTGCTCTGTAAGGATGCCCATTTTAGGACCCTTCCCCTGGCGGACAAGGAAAAGATGAAAAAAAATCTTGGTTCCATGAACTGAGCCCTTGTTGATCCCGCCCAAAAGAATTTATTGCCCGGTGTTTACCCAAAACATATCCAACAACCAAATTAAACCCCACCAAAAAATGGGGATGGCCTCTACCCAAAAGGAAGAAAAATATTTGGACTGTTTCTTTTTGGTCGCATAGATCACTATGCCCATTGTCAGGAACACGGCCCCCTTGCCAATAAGCTCCGGATAGGAAATTCCCGATTTTAAAAAGGTAAGAAAGAAAAAAAGGAGGGTCCCCGCCCCACCGATTATTTTCGTGTTAATAATACCATACCGTTGTGGGAGGGTCCTCAGTTCGGGGTCATCGTATTCCAGGTCCCGAATTTCAAATGGCACCATAAGCAAAAGAACCAATATGAACCGCTGTCCCGCCTCTATCCAAACATCAAGGTCCACCAATTTATAGGAGGAGACCACTGGTAGTACTACCGTGGCCCCGGCCCATACCAGGGCCACCACAAAAATCTTTAGTCCGCCCAGGCTCCTTAAATTTTTGGCATGGGGAAGTAGGGGAATGGCATATAGGCCCGTTAATGCCAATAAGACCGCCATTCCTATCCAAGTGGTCACGGAGATATAAAATGCATGGTACAGGGCACAGCCCCCTGCTATAAAACTTACCAGCTGGATATAACGGTGGTACGTATTGGCCACCAAGATATACTTTTTGGCCTCTACCCCATACTTCACAAAATTGTAACAGACAATAGTTCCAAAAAACACCAAATAGGCAAAATGGTGGTCCCTGTCGATCCCAAAAAAAAGACGGGTTATTTCTATAAGGGCAAAAACGGATACCGCTGTATGGATACTCGCATCCAAATAAAAATCGAACAAATGTCTCAGCCGATCCATAAATCAATAAAATTGGTAAATTGGTTAAAAACCTTTATCGGCTTCAGAATTAAACCTACAAAATAATTATAAATAATGAGTACTTTTGCGCACTACAATTTTCGGTAAAATAAGCAAACTTATGAGGACAGATGTATTTGCCCTACGCCATATCGGCATCGGAGAGGACGATCTTCAACACATGTTACGTACCATTAAAGTGGATACCTTGGACGAATTGATAACGGACACGATCCCGGATGATATTAGACTTAAGGCTCCATTGGTATTGGATCCGCCCATGAGCGAACATGAATACCTATCGCATATCCAAGAACTATCGGAAAAAAATAAGGTCTTTAAATCCTATATCGGGCTTGGCTACCATGAAAGCATTTTCCCTTCCGTAATTAAAAGAAATATTCTGGAAAATCCGGGCTGGTATACGGCCTACACGCCTTACCAGGCCGAAATTGCACAGGGCCGTTTAGAGGCATTGCTCAATTTCCAGACCATGATCGTTGACCTTACCGGAATGGAACTGGCGAACGCCTCCCTCCTGGATGAAAGTACTGCGGCCGCCGAAGCAATGAGCATGTTGTTGGAGGTCCGCAATAGGGAACAAAAGAAAAATAACGCAGTAAAATTCTTTGTTTCCGAGGAAATATTACCACAGACCCTATCCCTGTTAAAAACAAGGTCCATACCCTTGGGTATAGAATTGGTAGTGGGCGATCACGAAAACTTCGATTTCGGGGACGATTTTTACGGAGCGTTGCTCCAATATCCGGGAAAAGATGGACAGGTACACGACTTTGCCCCATTTGTGGCCAAAGGGGCGGAGAAAAACATTAAGGTGGCCGTTGCCGCGGATATATTGAGCTTGGCATTATTGACCCCTCCTGGGGAATTTGGTGCCGATGTGGTAGTAGGCACCACCCAACGTTTTGGGATTCCCTTGGGATATGGCGGCCCCCATGCCGCATTTTTTGCTACAAAGGAGGAATACAAAAGGAGCATCCCGGGGAGGATCATAGGCGTAACCAAGGATACCGATGGAAAACCGGCCCTAAGGATGGCCCTACAGACCCGGGAGCAACACATAAAAAGGGACAAGGCTACCTCCAACATTTGCACCGCACAGGTACTATTGGCCGTAATGGCCGGAATGTATGCGGTCTATCATGGCCCCAAAGGCTTAAGATACATTGCGGAAAAGGTACATGCCTCTGCGATCACCTTGGCGAAAAACCTTGGTGAATTAGGGGTCTCCCAAATCAATTCCTCCTATTTTGATACCCTACTGGTAAAGGCCGAGGCATCAAAAATAAAGGAAATAGCAGAAAAACGCGGGATCAATTTCCATTACGTGGATACGGATCACATCAGCATTGCCTTAAACGAAGCCACCTCCCTAAACGACCTACAACAGATAATATCCGTGTTTGCCGAAGTTCTGGGCAAGGAGCCTATCGTTCTGGAGGGATTGATCTCTGATTCCGCCATTGCCGGCGCCGTAAGACGAAATTCCCCGTTCCTGGAAAATATAGTTTTCAACTCCTATCATTCGGAGACCGAACTGATGCGGTATATAAAAAGGTTGGAACGAAAGGATCTGGCATTGAACCATTCCATGATTTCCCTGGGTTCCTGTACGATGAAGCTAAATGCCGCCTCTGAAATGCTCCCCATGAGCATGGCCAGATGGGGCAACATCCACCCCTTTGTACCTGTGGAACAAGCAGAAGGATACCAGATCATGTTAAAGGAACTGGAAAATAGCCTGAACATCATTACGGGCTTTGCAGGCACCTCCCTACAGCCCAATTCCGGGGCGCAGGGAGAATATGCGGGACTGATGGTGATCAGGGCCTATCACGAATCCAGGGGCGAAGGGCATAGGAACATTTGCCTGATACCGGCATCGGCGCATGGTACCAATCCCGCCTCCGCAGTAATGGCCGGAATGAAGGTAGTGGTTACGAAAACCGATGAAAATGGCAATATAGACGTAACCGATCTGGCGGAAAAAGCCCTGTTGCACAAGGACAATCTCTCCGCCCTAATGGTTACCTACCCCTCTACCCACGGGGTGTTTGAATCCTCAATAAAGGAAATAACCAAATTGATCCACGACAATGGCGGACAGGTATATATGGATGGTGCCAATATGAACGCACAGGTGGGGCTTACAAATCCGGCTACCATCGGTGCCGATGTATGCCATTTAAACCTGCATAAGACCTTTGCTATTCCCCATGGCGGGGGCGGGCCGGGGGTCGGGCCCATCTGCGTAGCGGAACAGCTTGTGCCCTTTTTACCGGGCAACCCCGTAATCGGAACGGGGGGAGACAAGGCCATTACCGCTATTTCGGCGGCACCTTGGGGAAGCTCCCTAGTATGCCTAATTTCATATGGATATATAAAAATGTTGGGCGAAAGCGGATTGACACGGGCTACACGGACAGCGATCCTGAACGCCAACTACATCAAAAATAAATTGAGCGGAAAATACGAAGTCCTCTATACCGGAGAAAAAGGAAGGGCGGCGCATGAAATGATCATCGACTGCCGCCCGTTCAAGGATAAGGGCATTGAGGTCTCCGATATCGCCAAAAGACTAATGGATTATGGTTTCCATGCCCCCACCGTATCCTTTCCGGTTGCCGGCACCCTAATGATAGAGCCTACGGAGAGCGAAAGCTTAGCGGAATTGGACCGTTTTTGTAGTGCAATGCTAGCTATAAGGGAGGAAATAGACGGGGCTACGGCGGAAAATAATAATAACCCCCTTAAAAATGCCCCACACACCTTGGAAATGATAACCAATGATATCTGGGAATTCCCTTATAGCCGACAAAAGGCCGCCTTTCCCTTGCCCTATGTGAAAGAAAATAAATTCTGGCCCAGTGTAAGGCGCGTAGATGAAACCTATGGAGACCGTAATTTAATCTGTACCTGTGCGCCAATAGAAGCCTATATGGAAGCATGAAAACCTTAATAAAATAAGGACCTAACAGCCTTTCAAGATAAAATTGAAAGGCTGTTTCCATTTCTAAAAGGAAGATAGGCCCGTTCTTGAACATCATATGTAATTATGATGTACAGATAGGAAACAGCGGTAAATCACCTAATTTTATGAAATTAAACTAGTACCCTATTATGAACATTGGAATTACCGGCACTGGTTGTTACCTGCCATCGGTTATCACAAAGAACTCGGATTTTGCGGAACATGTATTTTTAAATGACGATGGATCCCCATTTAGTCATACCAACGACATTATAATCGAAAAATTCAAGAGCATAACGGGAATCAAGGAAAGACGGTATGCGGACAGCAATATAAACACCTCCCATATGGCCTTCTTTGCCGCGGAGAGGGCCATAGCCGATGCGGGAATTGACAAGGAAGAACTCGACTACATTATTTTTGCCCATAATTTTGGTGATGTCCTGCCCGACAAATGTCAGGGGGACACCTTGCCCAGTCTGGCCACAAGGGTAAAACACCTTTTGCAAATAAAAAATCCGAAATGCGTTGCCTACGACCTTATGTTCGGTTGCCCGGGTTGGGTGGAAGGGGTTATACAGGCCCATGCCTTTATTAAAAGCGGAATAGCCAGAAAATGTCTTGTCATCGGGGCCGAAACCCTTTCCAGGGTTGTGGACAAGCACGATCGGGATTCCATGATCTACTCGGATGGCGCAGGAGCGACCATAGTGGAATCAAAAGAAAACAACGGACAATTATTGGCACATAATAGTGCTACCTATGCCAATGGGGAAGCTTTTTTTCTCTTCTTTGGGGAGTCCTATAACAAGGAGGCCAAAAAAGACCAGCGGTACATAAAAATGTATGGCAGAAAAATCTATGAATTTGCGGTAACCCATGTGCCCCAAGCGATGAAGGACTGCCTGGATAAAAGCGGGGCGGATATTTCTGCCGTAAAAAAAATATTTATCCATCAGGCCAATGAAAAAATGGACGAGGCCATTGTAAAGCGCTTTTATAAGTTGTATGACCTTGAAATGCCTACGGACATTATGCCCATGAACATTGAAACGCTGGGAAATAGTTCGGTAGCTACCATCCCCACCCTATACGATATGGTGAAAAATGGAAAAATCGAAAATCATTCCGTCACAAAGGGCGATGTTGTTATCTTTGCAAGTGTTGGTGCGGGTATGAACATCAACGCCATAGTTTACCAGGTATAACGGCTAAAATTGCATGTACGAAAAAACATTTCCCAACAAACGCTTTAAACACACGCTCACCTTTCTTCAAAAACACGTTTCCCCGGCCCGATCGATCTTAGACCTGGGGGAGGGAAATCCCTTCTCCACGATCATGAGGGAAAACGGGTATGTAGTAACGAACACGAAAGGCGAGGACCTGGATCTGGATTTCACATCCGTGGTACAAAGCGATGCAGAAGTGGTTACGGCATTTGAAATTTTCGAGCACCTGATCGCCCCCTTCAATATCCTTACCCATATCAAAGCGGATAAATTGGTCGCTAGCATTCCGTTGCGGCTATGGTTCTCACCGGCATACAGGAGCAAGACCGACCCGTGGGACCGGCACTACCATGAATTTGAGGACTGGCAATTCGACTGGCTGTTGGAAAAAGCCGGATGGGTAGTGAAGGATAGGGAAAAATGGACCAATCCCGTTAAGAAAATAGGATTAAGGCCCCTTCTCAGAAGTTTTACGCCACGGTATTATATTGTCTATGCGGAACGTATTTAGGGTTAAAATGTTATAAGGTTAAAAGTTTATAATGTTATGGAGTAATCCCAACGTAACGTGATAACTTGATAACTGGGTTATGAGTTATGAGTTACGGAGTTATGAGTTAGGGAGTTATGAGTTATGAAGCAGGCATAGTCAATAAGCAGTTACAGTAAACATGATAGCTTGACAACTGAGTTATGAGTTAGGGAGTTATGAAGTAGTAGACAATAAACCTTATAACTTCATAACCTTATAACTTGATAACATGATAACCTTATAACATGAGATACTATATAGTAATACCAGCCCACAACGAGGCCCTTTTTCTGGCCGGCACCCTGCGCTCCGTTGTAGAACAAACGCTGCTGCCCAAACGGCTGATCGTGGTAAACGACCACTCCACGGACGATACCGAAAACATAATAGACCGTTTCGCTTCCCAATACTCTTTTATTTCCAAGGTAAACACCTCTTCTTCCATCGCCCATATGCCGGGCAGCAAGGTCATCAATGCCTTTAACAAGGGGCTGGCCGTTTTGGATGACGACTATGATTTTTTGGTGAAATTGGATGCCGATATTCTGCTTCCGCCCTCCTACTTTGAAGAAATATCCAAAATTTTTCGCAACTTCCCGAAAGTGGGCATTGCAGGGGGATTTATTTATGAAAAGGATAAAAATGGAAATTGGGCACTCAACCACCCGATGGACAAGGACCATGTCCGGGGAGCGTTCAAGGCCTATACCAAAAACTGTTTTCTTGCCATAGGGGGACTTAAAAATGCAATGGGCTGGGATACGGTGGACGAATTACTGGCACAGTACAATTCCTTTGACATCCATACGGACGATTCATTGACCGTTAAACATTTACGCCCCTTGGGAAATGCCTATGACCCAAAGGCCAGGTCATTACAGGGTTCGGCCATGTATACCATGAGATATGGTCTTTTGATAAGCCTGATCGCTTCGATCAAAATGGCGGCCAAACATAAAAAACCCGAAGTACTTAGGGATAATTTAAAGGGATTCTTTAAGGCCAGGAAGGAGAAGGCCCCTTTCCTTATAAATCCCGAAGAAGGAAGATTTATACGCCAGCTCCGTTGGAAAAATATAAGGGCCAAATTGTTAAAT
>DATGQM010000300.1:0-3561 GCA_035304205.1 Arenibacter sp.
TACTGCTTTCGGGAATGAGCTGTCTTATGGTCTGAACCCCCCTAAATGCCCCCTCCGCGGTTTTTGCGGTGAGGATAATGGAATCTTGGGTGATATTTATCCCATATTCTTCTTGACCGGTAAAGACAGTGCTATCCGCCTGATCGATAAAAATAACCCTGTGGTCGGAAGGGTCAGCGGAAGGGTTCACCGGAATATCCAGCTCCGTAAACCATTTTATTTTTTCGGATAAAAATTCCCCCACTTCGGGAAACCCTTCTGCGGTCGAAGAGGTATGGATCACCGTATTTTGGTCCAACCCGAACGCACTTTTCGTGGAAACGACCTTTAACGGCTTGGGTATCATATTCTCCAGGGCCAGATCCGTTGCTGGAAAGTCGATACTTACTTTTTTCCCTTGTTGACAGGCCATGAAGGCAAGAAATATTAGGAAGACTGGGATGAATCGAATAAAATTGGATTTTTTCATATGTAGATATTGATTGTTTTTTAACGGTCATACCTGCCCGACTACATCATTCAGGCGGGTGTAAACTTGCCTGACGGCAGTCAGGTTCGTATATCTTCATTCATATTTGCCCGCCAGAATGAATCTTTCGGGCTGGCGACCGGTTTTCGGTCATGCTCATTTCATGGATAGGATTTTTACTATTTAGTCGTTGTATCGGTGTTGCCGGGGTCCATAAAGGGTAGGATCACGGCATACCAAAGGTCGTAGCCCTTGGTATTCATATGCAGGTCATCGTCCAGAAAGATATCTTGTCTTACCTTTCTGCCATCCAGCATTGCACCCCATACATCGGCATAGTGTACATTATTTTCTTTACGGCCTATTTTTTGGAACTGCCTGTTCAGTCTTTTATATTTTCTTTTTAGATGCCATCGGGAAATACTGGGCTTTGCCGAAATAAGGATGATCTGTACGCTACTGTCCCTTTCTTTTATATTGGATATAATTTTGTGTGTGGTCTCAATAATTTCTTTGGTATTTTTTTTTAGAACGATATCGTTATCCCCTTCGTAGATAAAGACTTTCTTGGGATTAAAACGGGTAATGAGCTCCTGTTGATATTGAAGGAGGTCGGAAGCCTGAGATCCCCCGAATCCGGAATTGACAATTTGATGCCCGGGAAAACGGGTTTCCAGATCTTTCCACATTCGGATGCTGGAACTCCCCGTAAATACAATGGTTTCCCTGTTGGCATCCCAGATGGAATCATATTTTTGCCCTATGGCCAGCACTTCATTTTGAAAAGCAGGTGCCTGTTGGCCATAAATAAGGGTCGATAAGAAAAAAAAGGTATAGAATAGTGGTCTCAATCCATTAAAATTAGCGGTTAAATTATAATAATCGAAGGAATTGTCCAATAAAATTCGACAGGCAACATAAGGAAATCGTTATTGGCATCATTTGGTCCGTTCCATTTTTAGGGACGGGAAACCACAATTTGCTCGGCAACGGCCCACTCATGGAACCGTTGGATCCAGGTGTCGGAGGGCAGGTTTTGGGTGCTCATGCCAAAACCGTGGCCGCCCTTGGAATACATATGCATAGCAGTGTTTTTACCCGCCTTCAACCATGCGGAATATAGATCGATGCTCGTTTCCGCTATGCCCAATGGATCATCACTGGCGCAAATGATCAGCATGGGCGGGGCGTCCGCGGGAACGCTATAATCTCCCAAAATGGTCATCCATGGATATACCGGGACAATAAAATCGGGCCGGTTTTTATCGTTATAATTAAAAGCGACCCCCATCGTAACGGAACCGCCAGCGGAAAATCCCATAAATCCGATCTTGTGGGGATCGATTTCCAATTCATGCGCATTGTCCCTAATATAGGCAATGGCGTTTAAACCATCGGTTATGGAAAGTGGGAGTACCGGGGCTGCTTTTTTCTCCAATTCGGAAGCGCCTTTCATGCTAACGTCCGCAAGTTGTTGTACCCCATTTTTTTCGTGGGTCGGGATCAATCTGTATTTTAAGACAAATGCAGTGATGCCCTTGGTATTCAACCACTTTGCCACATCGGTTCCCTCCCCTTTGATACCGAGGACATATAGTCCGCCCCCCGGGGCTATAATAACCGAAGTCCCATTGTTCAGGGAGGGATCCGGCCTGAATATTTCCATGGAAGGGGAAGAAACATTGGTGACTACCTGCGTTTGCCAGGCAGTGGAATAAAAGTTTTGCTCCGACCCGATCCATGTTGTTCCCGTATCGTTTTCGTTGGGCAGGGCGATCGTGTCCTGGGAAAGACCGGTTTGGAATATATGGAAAACGATAAGGGATAAAAATATTTTTTTCATATTCTTACCGTACACCACGTACATTCATTTTTAAGGTATAGACCGAATTCATGGCCGTGATAAACAGGGTCTGTTGGTCCTTGCCTCCAAAAGTGACATTGGCCGTCCAATTCTGATCAACGGGGATATGCAGTATTTGTTTCCCTTCCGGATCAAAAACGATGACCCCGTCCCCGGTAAGATATAGATTACCCCGGTCGTCCAAGGTCATCCCGTCCGATCCCATATTGGTAAATAAAGTTTTATGGGTCAGTTTTCCGTTGGCCCCGATCTTGTAGGAATAGGTTTTCTTGTCCCCTATATCGGCAACGTACAGTATCGTTCCGTCCTTGCTTCCTATAATGCCATTGGGCTGTACCAGATCATCGGCGACTATCGTTATATCCTTTTTATTCGGATGTAGGTAAAATACCTGTTGTTTCTCCAATTCCATTTCTGTTCGGCTCCAATAGGGACGTTGGTAATATGGGTCGGTAAAATATATTCCCCCCTTGGTATCTACCCAAAGATCGTTGGGACCGTTTAATTTTTTTCCCTTAAAATCATCGATCAGGACCTCTATTTTTTTATCGGGACCTATCAGCCACAATTCATTTTTGTCATCGGCGCATGCCAAAAGATTGCCATCATGGTCAAAATAGAGTCCGTTCGATCTTCCGGCAGGTTCCATAAAAACGGAAACGGAATTATCCTCGGCGGACCATCTTATGATCCGGTCGTTGGGCTGATCGGTAAAATAGATATCGCCATTGGGTGCCATGGCCGGACCTTCGGTAAAGGAATAATCGGCCGCTACTAGATTTAGTTCGGCTCCCTCGGCAATTAGCGATGCTTCCTGTGCATCACAGGAAATATAGAGCAATAGGGATATCCCAAAAAATAGTTTTAGGAGCGGGTCGAAGGTCGTTTTCATTGGCGTAATTTTTAAGGTAGCAATGGATTAATATAACAATGTAGCAATTTTTTAATGTAACATTGGATTAATTTGGAAATTTGTCAATTTGAAGATTCCGAGAGATTAGCCATATAACGGTACAAACTCCATAACTCCTAACTTAATAACTTCATATCAGATAATTTGTTAATTGGCCGACTTAGCTTCTTCCCAAAAAACATCCATTTCCCTTAAGCTCATATCCTTTAACGATTTCCCTTTTTCTTTGACCTTTTCTTCCAGATATTGGAATCTTTTTATAAATTTTTTGTTCGTTCGTTCCAGGGAATTCTCGGGGTCGATGTTTAAAAATCG
>DATGQM010000301.1:0-3067 GCA_035304205.1 Arenibacter sp.
CGATTACCTAAGACTGGAATGGAAAAGACTTAGAAAAGAATTGGAATTCGCAAAGAATAAACATACTTATAAGGTACTTACCACCTATGAAGACCCCATGCTGTTCCTGGAAGAATTAAGGTCGTATTACAAGGACCGGATCTTAAAACTAAAAAAGCGAACCCGGGTTACTGGCGGTAGGCGGTAGGCGGTAGGCGGTAGGCAAAAATCGAAAAAAGAAATAAGAGAAGAGAAAAAAGAGAAGAAGAAAGGGAGATAAAATTTCATAGTTTTGCAGCCTTAATATCCGAATATGATTTCTGTTGATGCAATAGCCGTAGAATTTAACGGCGATACTTTATTTAGCGATGTCTCCTTTGTTATAAACGAGAACGATAAGATTGCCCTGATGGGCAAGAACGGGGCGGGAAAATCGACGATGATGAAGATTATAGCCGGGGAGCAAAAGGCTACCCGCGGACATATCCGCTACCCAAAGGATGCTGTAATCGCCTATTTGCCACAGCATTTATTGACCGATGATAATTGCACCGTTTTTGAGGAAGCTTCCAAAGCCTTCAAGGAAATTTTTCTTATGCGCGATGAGATGGAGCGGCTGAACAAGGAATTGGAGACCCGCACGGACTACGAATCCGACACCTATATGCAGATCATTGAAAAGGTATCGGATCTAGGGGAGAAATTTTATGCCCTGGAGGAAATCAACTACGAGGCCGAGGTTGAAAAGGCCTTGCGAGGACTCGGCTTTAAACGGGAGGATTTTCATCGGGCCACGAGCGAATTCAGTGGCGGATGGCGTATGCGGATCGAGCTTGCCAAGATCTTATTGCAAAAACCAGATCTGATCCTTCTGGACGAGCCTACCAACCACGTGGATATAGAATCGGTGATCTGGTTAGAGGATTTTTTGCTGAACAAGGCCAAGGCCGTGGTGGTCATTTCCCACGATAAGACCTTTATAGACAATATTACCAACCGTACCATTGAGGTTACCATGGGCAGGATCTATGACTATAAGGCCAATTACACCCATTACCTACAATTACGGGAAGACCGCAGGGCCCACCAGATCAAGGCATATCAGGAACAGCAAAAATTTATTGCCGACAATCAGGCCTTCATCGACCGTTTTAAGGGAACTTATTCCAAGACCAATCAGGTAAACTCTAGGGAGCGGATGTTGGAAAAATTGCAGATCATAGAAATCGATGAGATCGATTCTTCCGCCCTAAAGCTACGCTTTCCCCCATCGGTACGTTCGGGGGATTATCCGGTACGGGTAGAGGACCTCAGCAAAAGTTACGGCGACCACGTTGTATTCAAGAATGCTAGTTTTTCCATTTTCAGGGGAGAAAAGGTTTCTTTTGTGGGAAGGAACGGGGAAGGGAAGTCTACGATGATCAAAGCTATCCTAGAGGAAATCGAGGTGGAAGGAAAATGTACGTTGGGGCATAATGTAAAAGTGGGATATTTTGCCCAGAACCAGGCGTCCCTGTTGGATTCAGAACTGACCATCTTCCAGACGGTGGACGAAGTTGCGGAAGGGGAAATCCGTACCCAGATAAAAAACATTCTAGGTCGTTTTATGTTCAGTGGCGATGATCTGGAAAAAAAAGTAGGCGTACTCTCCGGGGGAGAGAAGACCCGATTGGCCATGGTGAAATTGTTATTGGAACCCGTAAACCTCCTGATCTTGGACGAACCGACCAACCATTTGGACCTAAAATCCAAGGATGTGCTGAAAGAGGCATTACTGGCATTCGACGGAACCTTGATCTTGGTATCCCACGACCGTGATTTTTTACAGGGGCTATCCCAAAAAGTATTTGAATTTAAGGACAAGCGTGTCCTGGAACATTTTGAGACCATAGATGCCTTTTTGGTCCGCAACAGAATAGAGAATCTAAAGGAAATCGATTTAAAGGCATAGCAAACAATCGGGACCGGGCACTACGCACTATCACTATGCCCTTTTGGAAAAGGCCGGTAGGCATAATAGTGCAGTACCTCTTCGATAGCCACCTTTAAGGCCTTGTTGATGGGAAGAATACTATTTCCCAATTTAAAATCGATCTGATTGAGCTTCATGTAATAATCCGTAAAAATGGGCACATACAATCCTTTTTTCATAGCCTCGATCGTATCCCGATAATTTTCTGCCTGTACCTCCTTAATGATCTTGCAAGTGGCCAACCGCAGTTCCCCATATTTATCCCTATTGGCCCCGTAGCCAAAGAGTCGACATATCAATCCCCGATACCTATAATCGCCACAACTGCCATTATGGGAATCCACTACGGAAAGCGGGCGATAGATAAGACAGATCGGGTTAATTCGCTGGTTTAGATCTTCCAGGGTAGCCTCTGCCTTTCCGTTTAAAAAGAGGTGGAAGGCCCAGGGCAGGAATTCCAGAGGAGAAGCATCCACATCGGGGTAGGTACAACATTTTCCGCATCCCGCAACACAATGAAGTTTGGTATGGGACTGGAATTGGGAAATTTCCCGATCCAAGTCGGCATACAGTAATTCTACGGCGCGGACCTTAGTTTCTATGGACATTGATAATTTTTCGCAAATTTACGTGAATCGGAAAAACGCCCAACATTTTTTTATGGGTCCGGCAAAAAATATTTCATGCCGAAAAAGATGGCCTACGCAGGCGATATGTGGTAAGCTGTATGCAATAAGCTGTACGCAGTAAGCTTTATTTCATCTGTTTTTCGACTTTCAATCTTGGAGTCTAGGGCTTTAGATGGATCAATGAGGGGAATTTTAAAACTAAAAAAGCCTATCGAAAACGATAGGCCCTAGGTCATAAGAAACAAAAAAGTATATTAAATAACTTTTACGTTTACCGCATTCAATCCTTTTTTTCCTTCCTTTAGTTCAAACTCGACTTCGTCGCCTTCACGTACTTCGTCGATCAAACCAGAGATGTGTACAAAATGTTCTTTGTTAGAACCTTCTTCGGTGATGAATCCAAATCCTTTGGCATCATTGAAAAATTTTACTGTTCCTCTACTCATTACTAAAATTTAAATTAATTACAAAATGTTAGTCAAATATA
>DATGQM010000302.1:0-5421 GCA_035304205.1 Arenibacter sp.
AACAACACCTCTCTATGTTTTTTATCATGGGCGTCCGGGAATAGCAGCAGGATGGTCTCTTCCTGGTCCGCACCGCTTAGATAAAATATATCCCTATGTTGCTCAAAGGGCATGGTGCTATCGGCACTTATGGGATAATTATCATTGGAATTAAAGACCGCAATACTTTTCGGCTTCATCCGAGCCATGAATTTTTGACGGTTCCTTACAAATAACTGTTGAGGTATCTGTTCGTATTTCATGTGTTTTTTATTTTGGGCAAGAATCCCGCCATTCGTTAATAGGGCGGTAGGATTAGAGGCAGCCATCGAATCCGAAGGACCGGCCACTTAATTTGCCTGTTTTAATAATTACGGACAAATTTAAGAAATAGGAAATGTATTCCGCTACTTCGCCCCCGATCATTTTAAAATGCCATTTGTAAGTCAGTATCCGATATTAACGACTACCTATAAAAATTCCAAAATACCCTATCTTTGCCAACGGTTGGAAAATCATAAAAAACAAGGTGCCCATTTGGTGCCTTCCTATAAAATCCGAATGGCACTATGACCAAAAACTTAGTATTCCTTTTTACCTCCCTTATAGCCTTGGGCTGGTCCCAAGAAAAAAGATCGGCGGTGACCACCGAGGATTATTTCAACATCCTACGGGAAAACATTAGCGGAGAAAAAGCCTACCAAACCACCGCATTTGTGTCACAATTCTGGAGAGTGGTAGGCAATGAGGGCTTTAACAAAAGTATCTATAAATTAGCCTCAGAACTAGAGGGAGCCGGATATGTTTTGGAAGAAAAGACAGAAAAAAATAATCGATTTACTTATAGGATAGAAAAAAGGCCCTTGGAAAATCCAACCTGGGAACCTATTGGTGCAGAGGTTGCCATGAACGGGGAAAGCAAACCTTTACTTACCTATAGCACAAATCGGAATATGATCTACCTCAACTCGGTCGCTACCCCTACAAACGGAGTTACGGGGGAGGTGGTTTACATAAAGGACCTGGAAGCATTGGAAAGGATAGCGGTAAAGGGAAAAATAATTTTTACGGAAAGTAGCCGTGCACTGGGGATTTATAGCGAAGGCGTATTGACGAAAGGGGCGTTGGGAATGTTCAGCTATAACAACCCTTCCTACCTACAACCGGAAAAGAACACTACATCTATCCAATTTCGAAGCCTCCCCCACAACCCGGGTGACCGTTGGGCCATTGCCTTATCGTTTGAGGCCAGGGAAAGGCTAAAAACGGCGCTGGAAAAGGGAACAGTAAGGGCAAAGGTGAAAGTCGATACCAACTTATACCCTTCGGACGACCTGACCCTGATCGCCGAAGTGAGGGGAGCCGAACTGCCGGAAGAGCGAATCGTTTTTAGCGCGCATGTACAGGAACCCGGTGCCAATGACAATGCTTCCGGAGTGGGCGCACAATTGGAAATGGCAATTACTGCCGCCAAACTGATAAAATCGGAAACCCTGGATGCCCATAGGAGCATCACTTTTATCTGGGGCGATGAAATTGTATCCACCGAGCGATATATACAGGAAGATAAAGAAAGGGCCAAAAACATCAAATGGGGAATCAGTATGGATATGGTGGGCGAAAATACCGCCCTTACCGGAGGTTCCTTCCTGATCGAAAAAATGCCGGATCCCAGTGCCATCTGGACCCGGGGCAAGGATAAACATTCGGAATGGGGCGGAAACGTCCTGACCCTTGAGGATATGAAACCACACTACCTTAACGACTACATCATACATAATTTTAAGAATCAGGGTGCTTTTGCCAACTGGGAAGTGAACACCAATCCCTATGAAGGTGGCAGTGACCATACCCCTTTCCTAAAGGCAGATATTCCCGGACTCTTACTGTGGCACTTTACGGACCAGTTTTATCATACCGACAATGATACTATGGACAAGGTATCCCAAGAAACCCTCAAAAATGTAAGTACTGCGGCCCTGGCCAGTGCATTTACCTTGATCAACGGGGATAGTTATACCGCCATGGAAATAATCGAAATAGTAAAAATCGCAGCAGCCGATCGGTTGGCAAACGAATTTTTGATCGGTGAAAACGCAGTTAAGGGAGGCACTTCAAAAGATAGTGAAATACAAATTTTACAAGCTTGGACAGACTGGTACCTAAAAGCCATTGCGAACACCTTGGATATGGCAACGATCGATAATACGGTCATATTGGAAAAAGCTATTCTTATGGCGCAATCTACCATAGAATTACAGGCGAAGGCCTTTATATCGGAATTGGAAAAAAATAGGTAAGATCCACTGGAAAATAGAATTCTTTAAATTGGTTCTAAATATCGTACTTAAACTTCGCAAAGTTTGTTAATAACTTGATTGTAGACTAAATTTGCAGCCAAAACTAATAAATAATGAGTGGATTTTTAAACTCTTCCATAGGTAGAAAGTACGCCATGGCCCTTTCGGCCTTTTTCCTGATGTTTTTTATAGTACAACACTTTGCCATTAACATTTTATCCGTCATAAGTCCGGATTCGTTCAATGAAACTTCCCATTTTATGGGTACCAATCCGTTAGTGCAATATCTTTTTCAACCTATTCTGTTGTTCGGGGTGGTCTATCATTTTGTTATGGGCTTTATTTTGGAGATAAGGAACAGGGGCTCAAGGAGGGTGAAATATTATAATAATAATGCAGCTGCCAATACCACTTGGACCAGTAGGAACATGATCTGGAGCGGGGGTTTTATCCTGATTTTCTTGGTCATCCACTTTTTGGATTTTTGGTTTCCCGAAATCAATACCAAATATATCCAAGGGGATATGTCGGGCCTGCTACCCAATGGGGAATATAGGTACCACGAAGAGCTTGTCCATAAATTTATCCCTATCTGGAGGGTAGCCCTATATTGTATCGGCTTTGTTTTTCTTGCCCTCCACTTACTGCACGGATTTGGCTCCGCCTTTCAATCGGTGGGCGCCAATAATAAATATATAAAAGGATTAAAGGGATTTGGAAGGGCTTATGCGATTTTAATTCCGTTAGGATTTATCTTCATTGCACTTTTTCACCATTTTAACCAATAATACTACAATTCTATGTCTGTATTGGATTCTAAAGTACCGGAAGGCCCATTAAAGGATAAATGGACTGCTTATAAAGATAAGATCAACCTTGTAAACCCCGCCAACAAACGTTCTTTGGATGTTATTGTGGTAGGTACGGGACTTGCCGGTGGCTCCGCTGCCGCCACCTTGGCGGAACTAGGCTATAAGGTGAAGGCTTTTTGTTATCAGGATTCGCCCAGACGGGCCCACTCCATAGCTGCCCAAGGGGGAATAAATGCCGCAAAGAATTATCAGGGCGATGGGGATTCCACCTATCGCCTGTTCTATGATACCGTAAAAGGGGGCGACTACCGTTCCCGGGAGGCCAACGTATACCGCTTGGCCGAGGTATCGGCCAATATTATCGATCAATGTGTGGCACAGGGAGTGCCTTTCGCCCGTGATTACGGGGGACTATTGGACAATCGTTCCTTTGGTGGGGTATTGGTTTCCCGTACCTTTTATGCCAAGGGACAGACCGGACAACAATTATTGTTGGGTGCCTATTCCGCTATGAACAGACAGATCGCACGTGGCAAGATAGAGATGTACAACCGACACGAAATGTTGGACGTGGTAAAAATAAATGGCAAGGCACGTGGTATCATTGCCAGAAATCTGGTAACCGGTGAAATTGAGCGCCACTCGGCCCATGCCGTAGTAATCGCTTCCGGAGGATATGGGAACGTATACTTCCTTTCTACCAATGCCATGGGATCCAATGCCACGGCAGCCTGGAAAATACACAAAAAAGGGGCATTTTTTGCCAATCCCTGTTATACCCAGATCCATCCTACCTGTATTCCGCGGTCGGGGGATTATCAATCCAAATTAACCTTGATGTCCGAATCCCTGCGTAACGATGGACGGATCTGGGTCCCGAAAAAGATGGAGGATGTATTGGCCATTAGGGAGGGAAAATTAAAACCGGCCCAATTAAAGGAGGAAGATAGGGACTATTATCTGGAACGACGCTATCCCGCATTTGGGAACCTGGTGCCCAGGGATGTGGCCTCTAGGGCAGCTAAGGAGCGTTGCGATGCCGGTTATGGCGTTAACGCCACCGGGGAGGCCGTGTACTTGGATTTTAAATCCGCCATTGAACGATACGGGGCCGAACAAGCCAAAATTCATGGTATCCAAAATGCGTCCAAGGAGAAGATAACCGAATTGGGCGAGGCCGTAGTAGAGGAGAAATATGGAAACCTGTTTCAGATGTACGAGAAGATCGTAGATGAAGATCCATATAAGACCCCGATGATGATCTATCCCGCTACCCACTATACCATGGGGGGCATTTGGGTAGATTATAACCTTATGACTACCGTGGAAGGCCTATATTGTATTGGAGAGGCCAATTTCTCCGATCATGGTGCCAACCGTTTAGGGGCATCGGCATTGATGCAAGGTTTGGCCGATGGCTATTTTGTCTTGCCCTATACCATAGGGGACTACCTGTCACATGATATCAGGACTGGAAAAATCCCTACGGATACCCCCGAATTCGATGCCGCGGAAAAAGAGGTAACGGATAGGATCAACTTTTTTATCAACAATAAGGGAACGCATTCCGTGGATTATTTCCACAAGCGATTGGGCAAGGTAATGTGGGATAAATGTGGAATGTCCCGTAACGCCAAGGACCTAAAAGAGGCCATAACGGAGATCAAGGCCATTCGCGAAGAATTTTATAAGGAAGTAAAAGTCCCGGGAACCGCCAATGAAATGAATCCCGAACTGGAAAAGGCCGGCAGGGTGGCCGATTTCCTTGAATTGGGAGAATTGTTCGCCAAGGATGCCCTAATGCGGGAAGAATCCTGTGGCGGGCATTTTAGGGAAGAATCGGTGGAACTGGAAGGGGAACAAAAAGGAGAGGCAAAACGAAACGATACCGATTACGCCTTCGTAGCGGCATGGGAATACAAGGGGGAACCCTCGGATGCCGTTCTCCACAAAGAGGAACTGGAATTTAAGGATATAGAGCTGAAACAGAGGAGTTATAAATAGGCACTAGCCAAAAGGCAGAGGAAAGAGGAAAGAGGAAAGAAGTAAGAGGAAAGAAGAAAGAAGAAAGAGGAGAGAAAAAGACTCATGAATTTTCGAAAGAGACATAATTATAAAAACTTGAAAATCTGGCAATTAGGTTTAGAGATTGCAAATGATATTTCCGATATTTTAGAAGAATTTCCAAAACACGAAAAGTTCGATTTAAGTAATCAAATGAGTCGATGCTCGATTTCAATGCCCAGTAATATAGCCGAAGGATCAGCAAGGACAGACAAGTCGTTTTCCTATTTTTTGGATATTTCTTTAGGCTCTTCTTTTGAACTTGG
>DATGQM010000303.1:0-2448 GCA_035304205.1 Arenibacter sp.
CCATGCAAAAAATGTCAGTATGGTCGTGGCTATCCCGAACCAAAAATGTATGTCCAGAACACCCTCCTCATAATCCCCGCTTAGGGAGAGCATATATCCCAGAATACAGGCCAACAATGCACTTATCGCCCCACAGAGCAAGGCGAGGGGAACCGCATCGATTAGCTGTGGGATCTTTTTCCTGCGACCGAATATTTCTAGAATAAAGGCGAAAAACAAAAACCCGATAGGGAAATGCACCAGCAAAGGGTGAAATCTACCTAAGAATAGGACCAGATCGGGTACGCTACTATCCATTTTTTATACGATTGATATTTAAAGTTTCAGTTTATTCCGAAAACTCAAGTTAAAAAGTTAAAGAGCCAAAAAGTCAATAATGAATTGTGTATATGACTGAAAATCAATATTCTAAAATTTATGTAAATTGATTTTTTATTTAATAAAAACCAAAACTACTTTTCAGAGCGGACTCAAGATTTGCCATTAAACCCTTTCCAATTTAATGGGTGCCGTTTGGTGTGCGTTCCACTGGCATACGTACAGGTTTTTGTCCCCGTCTACACAGACATCATGCCCATGGTTAAAAATGGGAACCTGGGAATTGTGCATCGTCTGTAGTTTGCCATTGCTATACTTGGGCGCTTCCCCTCCCGGATTGGACACCACCTTATTATTACGGTCCAAAATAGTTACAAAACCGGTATCCCTGACCCATTTCTTACCGTCCCTGGTCTCCGACCAGCAGACTCCGGAATAGAGATTATCCCCGTCCATAACAGGGCGACAGACAAAGGCCCCGGGAAGATTAAGGGTTTTAATATATTTTCCGTCCAGTGTAAAGATTTTGAAGGCATTATCGTTCCTTGAGGTTACGATCAGTACCGGATTGGCCTTATCCCGATAATCCACGGCGATTCCATGGGCGTTTGCCAAATTATAATTTTTATCGGCATTGTTCTTGCCCCCCCATTTTCTAATAAATTCGCCCTTGTGGTTAAATTGAAGGATATAATCCGATCCATAGCCATCGGCCACATAAATATCCCCGTTTGGCCCGACCGCTGTTTCGGTCGGCCTATAGGCTTCCTCTTGCTTATAGACCCCAATGGTATGTGGGTGGGGCAAGGGGAAGATCAGACGCCCATCCAAAGTGGTCTTGAACACTTGTCCTGCCTGTGCCTGATTTTTTCCGGTTTTGTCCACGAAATATCCGCAGTCCACTATATAAAGTACATCTTCGCCTCCCTCGTTATGTAAGCTAAGTCCATGCCCTCCTGGGTATCCCGTACCCCAATAATCCAATAATTTGCCCGACTTATCGAACACCAAAATATTATTGGCGGTATGGTCCCCGATCATCAGCAACCGCCCCTTACTATCCATTACCATTTCATGACAGTTGAGTATCGGATTAAAGGCCGTGGAAATTTGTGCCCAATTTTTATGGACTTTGTACCTATAATCCCCATGGCCCACAATGTCATCCTCCTGATTTCCTTTTTTAAGGATGTTAAGCCCAAAAGCGGGCGCGGTTGCAAGGGCACCGCCCATCAAGGCGGTATTTCCGATAAACTTTCTTCTAGAATTGTTCATTTTGTTATTTAGGTTTATATGAGATTAAATAAGGATATCCTTTACCACGTCCCCGTGAACATCCGTAAGCCTATATCTACGTCCCTGATGTTTAAAGGTAAAACGCTCATGGTCTATTCCAAAAAGATGTAATAAAGTAGCCTGAAAATCATGGGTATGTACAGGATCCTTCACAATATTGTATCCAAAATCATCTGTTTCCCCATAGGTGAAACCTGGTTTTATGCCAGCGCCCGCCATAAACATAGTGAATGCCTTGGGGTGGTGATCCCGACCATAATTTGTCTCGGTGAGCTGTCCCTGGGAATAGACCGTACGTCCAAACTCCCCTCCCCAAACAACCAAGGTGTCCTCCAACATCCCCCGTTGCTTTAGATCTTTGATCAGGGCCGCCGTACCTTGGTCCGTATTCCTGCTCTGATGTTTTACTCCCCCTGGGCAATTATCGTGCTGATCCCAGCCCTGATGGTATAACTGTACAAATTTCACATCCTTTTCCAATAATTTACGGGCCATTAGGCAGTTTGCCGCATAGGTCCCCGGATCTCTACTATCGGGACCGTAGAGATCAAAGATATAATCGGGTTCGTCCGAAGTATCCGTTACCTCTGGGACCGAAGTCTGCATTCTGTACGCCATTTCATACTGGGCAATACGGGCATTTATCTCCGGATCGCCATAGGCGTCAGCGGCGATACCGTTTAATTTATTCAAATAATCGAGCATTTCCCTACGGTCGTGCCCATCATAATTCTCCGGGTTCCCCAGATATAGTACCGGGTCTTTCCCCGAACGGAATTGCACGCCCTGATGCTCGGTAGGCAGGAAACCATTGCCCCACAAACGGGAATACAA
>DATGQM010000304.1:0-3366 GCA_035304205.1 Arenibacter sp.
TTACGGTTAATCGAATAATCCGCTAAAAATAAATCTGTTTATTGGATACTTACAAGAATGAGGTCAAGATCTATTATGGCGTGTATACAATAAACCAAGTCGGCTCCTGCCTACTGCAACTGTCAACTCCTTAAACCTTGAACCAAATTTAAGGTTCCGAGCCTCGAACGGAGGCTCGGAACCTTCCCTATATAAGGTAATACAACAACTCCTTTCGTTTAATTTCAAGGAATTTGATGCTGTTAATTGACCCAATCGGGGTTTTGCACGAGTACCCCATTGGAATTATCGATATCCGTTTGATATAGTGGTTGATAATAGTTCTTTGGTCTTTTCCATATTTTTCTTCCCACATCGGCAGGTATCATTTTTTCGGGTCTTGCCAAAAACTCTTCTAGATCATAAATTCCGGCCCGATCCCATCTTAGTAGATTTTGATATCGGAAATTTTCCCCGGCCAATTCTACCCGTGTTTCGTGGATCAAGGCATTTATATCGGCTCCCGTTACCGGACCGAGGCTTGTTCTTTGACGGACCGCATTTATCAAATCGTCCCCCGCTCCTGGACCATTTAATCTGATCAGTGCTTCCGCCACCAATAAATAAGTATCGGCCGCCCTTAAAAAGGGAATGTTGAGTCCATGGTTAAAATTCCCGCTTTCCGTCCAATCCATATATTTAAAATAGCTATGTCCCGTATTGGTCAGATCGGAGGTATGTTCTACCAGGCCCAAACTTCCCTGAAGGGCGAATTCGCCATCGGAAATAATGGTTACGCTTTTCCTGATATCGCCCACTTCAAATTCGTTTACCAGGTCATCCAAAGGCTCCTGAAAACCATACATTCCCCATGGTCTGGGGCCTCTATGCTTGGACATAAGTTCTTGGTTTACCCAATCCATATCGTTCATCATAATAAAAAGGTTCTCCTCCAAATATTGGTTTCCTTCCCTAAAAAGGGAAAGATAATCATCGGCCAAGGAATAGTTGTCTATTACATTTTGCCCAGCGGTGATCGCCTTGTTCAAAAATTCGGCGTTATTATAATCTTTTGCCCTGTGCATATATATAGAAGTCATTACCGCCCATGCAGCACCCTTGCCAACACTTCCCGCAACATTGTGCATGGGAAGAAGGTCAACGGCCTTTTCCAGATCGGATAATATAAAATCGCTCAATATTTCCGGGGACTCGCATTTTGGGACATTGTATTCATTGGCCAGGACATTTTCCTCCGTTATTATGGGGACCTGTCCGTGTATCAGATATAAACGGTAATACGCATAAGCACGTAAAAAATACGCCTGCCCGATAATCGAATTATAGGTAGCATCGGTTATAGCACCTAGTTCCTTCACTTTAGGGCCGTTGATCAGAATACCATTGGCACTACTGATTACCTCATATTTAAACTGATAGGTGTCCCTTATCTTATAATTGGCGGTATTCGTGTTAAAGGTTTCAATTTCTTCATCTTCGGCATGGTCCCCGGCTCTCCAATGATCGTCGCCCTGATTGTCAAAAAATAGCTCGTGCATGCCCAAGGCCCTTGTTGCCCATTGCCCATAGGCACCTGCCAAAGCGTCTACCATATCGGCTTCGGTAGTCCAATAATCCTGATCGGTCCGTTTCCCGACCAGATCCTGTTCCAGAATATCATCACATGAAGTTATGAATATCATGGCCAATACTATAATTATATACTTTTTCATCTTTATAAAGCTTTAAAATTAAAATGTAATGTTTGCTCCTAGAACAATACTTTTGGACTGTGGATAATTGTTGAAAATTACGCCCCGTGTCAAATTATTGGTTCCGCTTTCTTCGGGGTCTACTCCATCAAAATTAGTGAAGGTCAATAAATTTCGTCCGGAAATATAGAATTTCAGATTGCTTATCCCTATTTGTTCCGTAAGGGTTTCAGGAATTGTATATCCCAGGACAACGTCCTTCATTCTTAAATAGTTACCGCTTTTGAGCCCCAGTTCGGATACCCTGTAATTGTCATTGGCACGAATGGTCGACATTTTGGGGTATTTATTGGAGGATCCCTGGCCCGTCCATCTCTGGTAGGCCACGGCATCCATATTGCCACTTTGGGTAGGGTCTATACCCCTCATCATCATGGCATCGTAGAGTTCGTGCCCAAAGGCCCCACTGAACACGGTGGAGAAATCGAATCCCTTGTACCGTAGGTCAATATTAAAGCCCAGGAGCAGGCTAGGATTGGCATCGCCGATATGTACCCTGTCCTGTTCGTCCACAATATTATCGCCATTGGTATCTACAAACCGGACATCTCCCGGAGTAATATTGGCCCTACGCGTATCGTTTGAAATATAGGGGTCATTATCTATTTCTGCTTGGGTCTGATAGATTCCATCCGTTTTCCAACCATAGAACGAGCTGATCGGTTCCCCTTCATAAGTTCTGGTCTGGTCCCCTCCCGAAATAAATTTACTTGCGCCATAAAGTTTGGTAACCTCGTTCTTTATTATAGTGGCATTTGCGCCCAATTCAAAACTTAGGTCCCCTATTTGTCCGGAATAGGAAGGTTCTATCTCAAATCCGGAATTGCGCATCTCCCCGATATTGGAATCCGGGATAGCCACTAGTCCGGCGGTATTTAGTCCTGGTAAAGGAATAAGCATATCGGAAGTCAACCTATCAAAATAGGCCACGTTCAAGTTGAATTTATCCTCGAACAGGCCGAGTTCCAAAAGGACGTTCAAGGCACTTGTAGTTTCCCAGGTAATATCCGGATTGGCAAAGGAAGCTAAACGGGTACCGGTTAAATTGGTGTCGTTCAAAATATATTTGATGTCCTTACTGTAAACGTTCAGGTATTGAAATGCACTTACATTTTGGTTGCCAAGCTGTCCCCAGCCTACGTTTAATTTCATATTGGAAATGATGGGGTCATCTTCCAAAAAGCTTTCATTGGAAATCCTCCATCCCCCGGAAATCGAAGGGAAATATCCCCAACGGTTACCGTCCGCAAACCTGGAAGAACCGTCCGCCCTAAAAATACCGGATAAATAATATTTGTTATTGTAGCTATAGGTTCCCCGTACAAATGCCGAGGCCAGTCCGGTAGCCATATAATCGTTTCCATTGCCCTTTATAATGGAAGCATTGTCCATTACCAATTGGTTTTTATCTACTGAGGCGAAACCTTCTCCGGACATATTAATAAAATGTCCCTTATCCACTTGTCCGGATATCCCAAGGACCCCACCTATATTATGCAATCCCGAAGTTTTTTGATAACTGGCGAACAATTCGCCCAAGGTGACCGTGGACTCGGCTGTATTATTTCTAATAATAGGTAGGTTTATGGTCCTTGATTGCTCTGGGGTGATGTTC
>DATGQM010000305.1:0-6359 GCA_035304205.1 Arenibacter sp.
ATGTGATCTCCAATCCAGAACGGGGATTTATGCACCACTGGCAAGTAGATTCGGAAGGGACGCCTCTTAGTTTGGCGGCACTAAATAATTTGAAGGCCGAAAACGTTACGATCATTAATCGTATTTATTATTTGGATCCGTTTAAAGATTCAGATCTTAGTACAGCTCAACTCGATCTGATAAAAACCGATTTCGATAGGTTAAGAACTGCCGGCGTAAAATGTATATTACGCTTTGCCTATAATAACGATCAAGAAGAGACCGATGCTCCATTGAGCATTATTGAAAGGCATTTAGATCAGCTAAAACCTATTGTTACCGATAATGCGGATGTTATCGCATTTGTGCAAGCGGGTTTTATCGGCTCCTGGGGAGAGTGGTATTATACCACCAATAATTTAACGACCCCCGAGAATAAAAAGGCGGTGATTGCCAAACTGCTTCAGGTCTTTCCAAAGGAAATAAAAATTCAGGTTAGGACCCCGCTGTACAAGCAGGAGATTTTTGGGTCCTCGACGCCAATGGATGTTACTGTTGGTTTCGGCACCACCGATATTGCCCGTATAGGTTTTCATAATGATTGCTTTTTGGCCAGTATTAACGATTATGGTACCTACCAAAATATTGATGTCGAGAAAAATTACATCAGTAAGGAAGCACTTTTTGTACCTACCGGGGGGGAGACATGTCCTCCGGTCGATGTTCCCCTTGCTGGTTGCATTACAGCGGAAACTGAAATGAAGTTGTTAAAATGGACCTATTTAAATCTCGATTATTATGGGCCGGTACTTCAAGAATGGAGAGACAATAGTTGCTTTGACGATTTTCAAAAAAAGCTGGGCTATAGACTTCTATTAAAAACTTCAAAACTGGACAAGGAAGCGATTGCAAACGGTAGTTTTGAGCTGAACACCACTATGACGAATGTTGGATTTGCTCCCGTTTACAATACCAAAAATGCATTTTTAGTATTTAAATCGGTCCCGGACGGGACGGTATACCAGAAGGCATTGACATTTGATGTAAGGAGAATAGCGCCCGATTCGGATTATAATATAAAGGAACCGGTAAATCTTTCAGGGATCCCGGCAGGGGATTATGAATTGTCTATAAAGATCGGGGATGGTTCCGTTTCCTTGTCCGACAGACCTGAATTTTCTATTCGTTTGGCGAATACGGATACCTGGGAAGCCGCCACCGGTCGCAACAAGTTGTTGCATACATTGACCATTACCAACTAACTTTTAATACCTAAAATTAATTAATATGAAAACACTAAGATATATATATTGTTTAATTGCCATTTCAGTATTGGCAGGTTGTGAATCGGACGATACCGAAGCGGTATCGGACGGAGGTATTATAGCCGATTTTTCATTTACGAGCGATGGAAGCGAATTCGTATTTTCCAATCTTTCCCAAGGTGCTACCATGTACAGATGGGATTTTGGGGATTTAAGCTTTTATTGCGACAAAGAGAACCCAAAGTACCAATATACCAAGGTCGGGGGCGAAATAAACGTTACGCTTACGGCTATGGGCGAATCCGGACAGGAAGCTCATATTACAAAGACCATAACGGCTCCGGAGGTGCTAAATGTGGAAATAGGGATCGATGGGGATTTTGGGGAATGGGAAGGTATTCCGATCACCTATGATGAAAGTGCTTCGGGAGGTGGTTCCATCCAAAAAATTAAGGTCTATGCCAAAGGGGATGAAATTAACGTATATTTAGAAGGGAACGCCACCATGAAGTTGGAAGTAGTGGATATTTTTATCGATGCGGATGGAGATCCGTCCACAGGATTTTTAAGCTGGCAATGGCCGGTAAGCTCCGGAGCGGAATTTTTAATCGAAGGGGCTTTTTTAAACAACTCGTGGGGCGATTTGTATAATCACGCCGATCCTAATGGGGGATGGGCATGGAATGTGTCCGAAAGTACGGCAAATATTTTTTCATCCTCCAGTGTTGTACAAGTGGACGCACAGACCAATGCGGTAGAATTTAGTTTTCCAAAATCGAAATTGGGCTCGCTAGGTACTTATATCGGATTGGCCATTACTGAAATGACCGAGGGTTGGGCAGCAGTGGCAAGTTTTCCCACGCCGACCGATACAAGTAGTTTCGTAATCTATGAACTACCGCTGGAGGCTATATTTTTGTGTGAGTAATTTTCTGCTACCGTATTAAAACCGTTGCCATACTGTGAAGGGTAGGGCAGGGGGAGATAGGGCCGCAATCGCACCATTTGGTAGCCATCGATCCCATGGGATCGACCCGGTTACGGAATCGATGGTATGATTGCGGCCTATCTGATTTATAACCCTATTGTACAATGTGGATTTCTTTTTTTAAAATGGATTTCCTTGTCAAAGATATTCCCATTATTTATAATATTGTAGCCTATTTCCGTTTGCGCCGCATAGTTATCCATTTTATATACGACAGATTTGAACTTAGTACGGATATATACCGATTCCTTCAGGGGACTTTCCCCAGAAGCCTGGATGCTTTCACTGGTGATGCTGATCAATCGTGCGGGCTCTATGGTACTGCCATTTTTAGGGGTATACATGACCGATCATTTGGGGTTTGGATTGGTCGAAACCGGTGTAATCTTAAGTTTCTATGGTGTTGGTTCCGTAATGGGTTCTTTGTTGGGAGGTTGGCTCACCGATAAATATGGCGAATTTTATGTCCAATCCAGCAGTCTTTTTATAAGTGTCCCCTTATTTTTAATAATTCCTTTTTTTACTACGCCAGTAGGTTTGGCCGTGATCATTTGGTTGCAAAGTTTGGTGAGCGAAAGCTTTAGGCCTGCCAACTCGGTGGCCATCACCAAATATGCCAGGCCCCAAAATTTGACGCAGGCTTTTTCGTTGAACAGGATGGCCATTAACCTGGGCTTCTCTATCGGTCCGGCCATGGGAGGTATCCTTTCGGCTATTTCATATGATCTTCTTTTTGTTGTTAATGCCGTAGCCGCCCTGTTGGCGGGCATCACGTATATTTATTTTTTTCGGAAACGACATCACCAAAGAAAACGATCGGAGGCCGTTAATGATGATCGGGTAACGGACCGGGGCCGATCGCCCTATAGGGACGGATTATTCGTACTGTTTTGTTTGCTATGTGCTATTTTCGCTATTTTCTTTTTCCAATTTTTTAATACCATCCCCATCTTTTATAAGGAAGTAGTAGGGTTGAGCCAGCAACATATCGGGTTTATATTGGGCTATAGCGGTTTTATTATCGTGCTGTTGGAAATGCCCTTGGTAAATATTTCCCAACGCCGTTTAACGCTGGCCCAAACATTATGGTTGGGTGTCGCTTCCGTCGCAATTGCCTATGGGATGATGGCCATAGACCATCATCTGGCCGTTCTTTTGCTCTCGATGACCTTGTTGAGCTTGGGCGAAATATTGGTATTGCCCTTTATTTCTACCTTAACGGCCATGCGGTCCGGCCAACACAACGGCGGGGCCTATATGGGACTTAACGGTATCGCATTTTCCGTATCCTTTATCATTACCCCGTTTTTGGGCACCAAAATCGCCAATAGTTATGGGTTTGACCAACTGTGGGTCATATCGGGTACGATCTTGTTTTCTACAGCGATCGCATTCTATTTTTTGGTGAGGAGGATGGGTTCATAGGTTCCCGATCGGACTTGTATCCAAAGGTCCGGGATATTCTTGTTTCGTGGATTTAAAATCGGCAGAATAAGAGTGCTGATCAATGAAAAAAGGCGCTAGAAATAGCGCCTTTGTGACCGGGCTGGGGCTCGAACCCAGGACCCTCTCCTTAAAAGGGAGATGCTCTACCAACTGAGCTACCAGGTCATTATTTGCTGAGAACTATTGTTCGTTTGCGGGTGCAAATATAAGGTCATTTGTTTGTTTTGCAAGTCCTTTTTGAGATTTTTTTTATTTTTTTTGAATTCCCGTCGAATTAGATCAATTTTACAAAAAAATGGAACATGAAAATAGTATTGGTAGGGTATATGGGAAGCGGTAAGTCCACTATTGGGAAACTTTTGGCCAAGGAGTTGAAGTATAGTTTTTTAGATCTGGACCAGGTCCTGGAAAACAGGTTGGGAAGTTCCATTTCCGACATTTTTAAATCCAAGGGGGAAGTGTTTTTTAGGAAGAAGGAACACGAATTCTTAAAGGATCTTTTATCGGAGGATTCCAGTTTTATTTTGTCGACAGGGGGGGGGACCCCCTGCTATTCCGGAAATATGGACAGTATGTTGCAACTGGCGGATGCTGTTTTTTACCTAAAAGTCGGTATTCCCGGTCTGGTGAAAAGATTGATGAAGGAAAAAGAACAAAGACCCTTGATCCGGAATATAAAGGATGATGATTTGCCCGAGTTTATCGGGAAGCATTTATTCGAACGCAATAACTACTACCTGAAAGCAAATTATATTGTGGATTGCGATGATAGGGATCCCTTATTGATCGTAGATGGGATAGTAGGCCTACTCCGATAAATAAACGGAATCGTCCCGGTCCTTAAATTCCACTATAATATGCTCCTGTAGGGAAGTGGATAGGGATATCCCCTTGTAATCTGCCTTTACGGGATACTTTTTATGGTTCCTGTTCACCAATACCGCTGTTTTTAGCTGTTTTAGGGGAACCCTTAAAAAATGATGTACCCCATAGATGAGGGTGGTGCCGGAGTTAAGGACATCGTCTATGAGTACCACGGATCGATCCGTATACCCCGATTCCGGAAGAGAGGTGCTCACCCCGCTGGCCAAAGGATTCTTTTTATCCATATACACCGTGCAGAGTATGATCTTGGCATCGGTTATCTGCTGTAGTACCGATTGTATTTTCTTGGCAAAGCTCAATCCGCCACCTTCTATCCCCGCAATGATAATTTCCGGTTCATCCACATTGGCTTCATAGATCTGGTAGGCAATACGTTTTATTTTATGCTGTATTTCCGTATGGGACAATATTTTGTTGGACATAGTACTTCTTATTTCTTCCCAAAGATAAAAAACGCTTTCTTATCCGCACTTTGTTTTATGGAATTGTAGGCCGTTTCAAAAACCTCACCCATCCTTTCCTTCGTCCGTTTTCGTATTCTTTCCTTCGTCAATATAATCCGTAATATCCCTTCTATCCTTTTTCGTGGGCCTTCCCATTCCCTTTTTTCGGTAATATTCCTTGGAATACTGCAAGAACTCGTTATGCTCAAAGGCTTCCTTGGGGGTAGTATCCTTTCTATAAATGTCCACCAATTTGGCGCCCATGCGGCTTTGGGGAATATCCAGTACGGTGAACTGGTAATTGATCTGATCTTTTCGTACCGTGACCTTATCCATGGGAAACACTTCCCTGGAGGGTTTTACCACTTGGTCGTTTATTTTGATATGGCCCTTTTTGCAGGACTCGGTCGCTATATTCCGGGTCTTGTAATAACGGGTGTTCCATAGATATTTGTCTATTCGCATAAACTCTTCAAAATCTTTGTTAAGGTGTCCTACAAAAATAGGGGAAAATTGTATCTTGCCGCCTTTAAATAAGAAATCAATGATTTTAAGGAGAGTTCTCTTGCCCGCTTTTGCTTTTTTAATTATTTGGTCCTGTAAGAAGGACGATGATCCGTCTGTCATTGTAGTTCCACCAAAAGACCTTGATGAAGTAAAACCCATTGATGATACCAGTATAGAAGCATATTTGGAAACTCATTTTTATAATTATGAGGAATTTGAGAACCCGGCAGCGGACTTCGATTTTAAAATAACGATAGATACGATTGCGGGGGAGAACGCGGATAAGGAGTCGCTTAAGAATATGATGACCGCTAAAACCATCCCCGTGCCCGTCAACAGGTTTGGATCCGAGGGTGAGGGGATGATCGATCATACCTATTATTATTTGGTAGCTAGGCAAGGAATAGGCAAATCTATCTCCGTAGCCGATTCCGCTTATGTTAGGTATGAAGGGTTGTTGTTGAACGGTAAAAAGTTCGATGCGGCGGATAAGACACCTGTTTGGTTCGATCTGGCCAGTATCCAAGGCGGGGGTGCAAGGGGATTTGCGGAAGGCACTATCCACCTAAAAACCGGGGGAGCAACCATTATCAATGAGGATGGGACTTTTACGGTCGAGGATTATGGCGTGGGATTGGTTATTTTTCCTTCCGGATTGGGATATTATAATACGACTAATACCAATATTCCGGCATACAGTCCGCTAATATTCAAGATAGACCTTTTCGCTATGAGTCAGACCGATCATGATAATGATGGGATTCCCTCATTTATGGAAGATTTAAACGGCAACGGTTATTTATACGATGATAATACGGATAGTGAGCAGGAGATAAAGGATAGGAT
>DATGQM010000306.1:0-6092 GCA_035304205.1 Arenibacter sp.
CTTACCGTAGTTGAGGGCGTGCTGAAGGGACCGGTATCCGGACCGCTCTGAATTATCAATTGATTCATATAATTAAAAAAGGTTTCATCGACCCCAAGAAGACTGATCTGTAATTCGCGACCATCCTTCAGGTTTTTGTCATAAAAAAAAGAGAATTCAAATTGTTGACCTTGATAAAATTCATCTTCCGTCACCAAATATTCCCCGAAATTAAAATCGAACAAATAAAAGTCGTTCCTTCCCCCATCATCGGTAATACTTACCAGGACTTCCGTTTCGTCATCACCAAATAGAGTGGTTGTCCCTTGTTTCAAGGAATCTATGGGGACTGTCGGTACAAATTTGGTCCTTGCCAAATACAATTGATCATTATGTCTTATGTTAAGTTCCAAATTTCCTTCGGTCAATTGTGCCAATGTCCATTCCCCCTCATAGATACCCGTTCCGTTTCTTCTTTCCTCTAGGAGGATAACGCCATCCGTATCCGTATTGGTCAGGGTAATTTCCTGTAATCGGGCAGGTTGTACGGAATCAAAATAGGAACTGCTCAGACTGGCCTGGATTCTTACCGTTATAAGGGGTTGGTCCATATCCTTGATCCGGATTATGCCATCTATGACCAATCTAGGTTCTTCCGTAGGCAATTCCACTTCAATAACGTCCTGGCAACCAAGCAGTATCGTTAGGCCGATGAAAAATACTAATTTACGCATTTTTAAAATTTAAAATTGTAGGTTACTGCCGGTACCATCCCAAAGATAGAAGTCCTTACTGCCTCGTTTACCCCCGTTTCCGCATTTCTATTAAATCCTATAGAGGCCGCATTCCTACGGTTATAAAGGTTGTAGATACTAAAGACCCATTCCGATCTAAACTTTTTTCCTTGGTCTTTTCTTGGGGTCAGGGTAGCGGAAACATCTATTCGATGATAAACGGGGAGCCGCTCCTTGTTCCGTTGGCCATAATAAGGTACCGATAAATTTTGAAATTCGAACTGGCCGATGGGATAATTGGTGGGCTGTCCCGTCTGTAGCACAAAATTACCGTTAAAGTTCCATTTTTTATTTAGTTCGTAATTGGCATAAAGGGAAAAATCATGGGTTTTATCATAAGGGGTGTTGTACCATTGACCAAAATTTATACCATTCTCCGAAGGGGACCTTCCCGGGGTCCTTTGCTCGGATTTGGATAGGGTATAGGCTAGCCAGCCCTGAAACCTTCCCTGATTCTTCCGGATCAACAATTCCCATCCGTAGGCCCTGGCCTCCCCGGTCAGGATTACCTGTTCTATTGCGTCATTGGCTATTAGGTTCGCACCGTCAATATAATCGATCCTATTTTTTATTTTCTTATAAAAAACTTCCGATTCCAGGGAGTAATCCCCATCCTTTATATTTTTAAAATACCCCAATGCATATTGATCCAATAGTTGTGGTTTTATAAAAGGGCCGCTGGGGGCCCAAACGTCAAGGGGGGTAGGGGAGCTCGTATTGGATAGCAAATGGAGGTATTGCGCCAATCTGGTGTAGCTCGCCTTGATGGAATTATTGGGGTCGAAGGCATAGGCCAGTGCCAAACGCGGCTCCCAATGGACGTAGGTAGCAAGTCGATCCCCACGTTTTGGATTAATAACCGCCATAGGCTCCGCCTTCCTGTAAATTTGCAGAAAGGAATCAAATATTACGGGATCGTTATCCAGGTATACATTTAGTTCCTCTTGTCCTAAACGTGCAAAGGTGCTGAGGCGTAGGCCATATTGTACGTTCAATTTATCCGTTATGTCCTGCTCTATATCAATATATAGGGCCAGTTCATTGGCATATTTTTGAATCAATTGATTTTCAATAATTCCTGAGGAGGATCTATTGGGTTCTATCTTCCCGGGATTGAACCGGTAATAGATATTATTTAGCCCGTAGTTCACCTGAAAACTATTGCTTAAATAATATTTAAAATCGTATTTGAAATTAAAATTCTGAATGCCGGAATTCCATTTAAACCCTACAAAATCGAGTTCCAATCCATAATAATAATCGGAATAGATCATGGATAGGTTTGCGAAGAGTTTATCGGAAAACAAATGGTTCCATCTAAAATTAAGTACGGCATTGCCATAGATATTTACAAAACTGTCACTGAGGCTAAAAACATCGCGCCCAAAATATCCGGACAAATAAATATTGTTTCTATCGTTTATCCTTAAGTTTAGTTTTGTGTTCAGGTCGTAGAAATAGGCACTATTGTCCACATCGAAGAGGGGAAGGAAAAGATGGGCGTAGGAAGCCCGGCCCCCTACCAGGAAGGCGGCGCGATCCTCAATAATAGGACCTTCTATCAATAGCCTACTGGCGACCGCCCCGATTCCCCCATTGACTTTTAAGGATTTACTGTTCCCTTCTTTTTGAAAAATCTCCAATACCGAGGAAACCCTTCCGCCAAAACGGGAAGGAATACCTCCCTTAAATAGCTTTACATCCTTAATGGCATCTGGGTTAAAGACCGAAAAAAAGCCAAAAAGATGGGAGGAGTTAAAAATAATGGCCTCGTCCAACAAAATGAGATTTTGATCTACGGACCCCCCGCGGACATTGAAGCCGGAGGAGCCTTCCCCCGCATTGCTAACCCCGGGCAAGAGCAGGATCGATTTTAGGACATCCGCTTCTCCCAGTATAACCGGGATCTTTTTAATGGTCTCCACGGAGAGGGAATTAACACTCATCTGCGGCTTGCGGATATTCAATTTTTCTATATCCTGGATTACCGTTACTTCCTCCAACTGTTCTACCGTTTCCATGAGTTGGAAGTTTATTTGTTGATCGGTCACGGATAGATCTACTTTTTGAGCAATATCCCTATAGCCCAGGGAACTTATCCAGACCTCATAGACTCCTTTAGGCAATGTTATGGAGTAAAATCCGTATTGATTGGTAATAACTCCCGTCCCCAACGAAGGAATGGCAATGGTAACGCCTATCAGGGTCTCGTTACTGGATATTTCCGTTACCGTACCGCTTAGGGTGAACCGATTTTGGGAATAAACGCTTAGGGAATATAGTAGAAATATAAAAAGAGATAGTCTCAGATTTTTCCCCATTAAGAGTCGTTTATTTTATAGGACCAAAATATTAAAGGTAACGCTAAGGAACAATTTAAACAAACAAAAAGGACCTTTTCAATTATTTGAAAAGGTCCTTTTAGCGTTCCGTTACCTGTTTAAATACTGTCCAATACGGCATTAAAGGTCCCACTGGGCCGCATTGCCTGGCGGGTCAGTTCATCGTCCGGTAAATAATAGCCTCCAAGGTCGATGGAAACCCCCTGGGCATTGTTCAACTGACTTAGGATTTCTTTTTCGTTATTGGAGAGCTTTTCCGCTATGGGAATAAAAGTTGTCCTTAGCTTTTGATCCTTGGTCTGTTTTGCCAGGGCATCTGCCCAATACAGGGCCAAATAAAAATGACTTCCCCTATTGTCCAGTTCACCAACTTTTCTGGAAGGTGACTTATCGTTGATCAGAAATTGTTCTGTAGCGCTATCCAGGGCTTCGGCAAGGACCAAGGCCTGCGCATTGTTGTTCTTTCCACCAAAATCTTCCAAAGATACGGCAAGGGCCAGGAACTCTCCAAGGGAGTCCCATCTCAGATGGCCCTCGGACACGAATTGCTCCACATGTTTTGGGGCGGAGCCCCCTGCGCCCGTTTCAAATAATCCCCCTCCGTTCATAAGGGGCACTATGGACAACATTTTTGCGCTGGTACCTAGTTCCAAGATCGGGAACAGATCCGTTAAATAATCACGTAGCACGTTTCCGGTAACGGATATGGTGTCCCTGCCTTCCTTTAATCTTTTTAGGGTAAAAAGGGTAGCCTCTTCGGGAGCCAATATCTTAATATCGAGTCCGTCCGTATCATGGTCCTTTAGATAGGTATTTACTTTTTTAATGAGCTCCGCATCATGCGCCCTGTTTTTGTCCAACCAAAAGATAGCGGGTATGTTTGTCGCTTTCGCCCGGGTTACGGCAAGTTTGATCCAGTCCTGGATGGGGGCGTCCTTAACTTGGCACATTCTCCAGATATCCCCTGTTTCCACCTCGTGTTCGATAAGGGATTTACCTGTCTTTAGGTCGATTACGGATACCGTACCGTTGGACGGGATTTCAAAAGTCTTGTCGTGCGAACCATATTCCTCCGCTTTCTGGGCCATTAGCCCAACATTGGGCACCGTACCCATAGTTGTGGGGTCGAAGGCACCATGTTCCTTACAGAATTTAATGGTCTGCGTGTAAATACCGGCGTAGCTGCTATCCGGAATGACCGCTTTGGTATCTTGGGATTTTCCATCGGAACTCCACATTTGTCCCGAATTTCGGATCATTGCCGGCATAGAGGCATCAATAATAACATCGCTGGGCACATGTAGGTTTGTAATTCCTTTGTCCGAATTTACCATGGCCAGGGCGGGACCATTATGGATGGCATCGGCCATATCCTTTTCTACTTCCTTCCTCTCGGTTTCTGGCAGTCCCTTTATTTTGTTCAATAGATCCTCTAGACCATTGTTGGCATTGACCCCGATATTGTTAAATGTTGCCGCATGTTTTTTAAAGACATCGGCAAAGAATACTTTTACGGCATGTCCAAATATGATGGGATCTGAAACTTTCATCATGGTCGCCTTCATATGTAGGGAGAATAAGATCCCCTTGTCCTTGGCGTCCCTTATTTGTTCCCCTAGAAATTCTAGTAGGGCTTTTTTGCTCAGTACGGTAGCATCGATGATCTCATCCTGTAAAAGATCTATACCTTCCCTAAGAATGGTTTTAGTACCGTCGGATTTGGTAAGTACCACTTTAATGGTGGTCGCTTCCTTTAGGGTAATCGATTTTTCATTGGACTTAAAATCGCCATGGCCCATAGTAGCAACATGAGTTTTGGAGTCGGCACTCCATGCGCCCATGGAATGGGGATTCTTTTTCGCATAATTTTTCACTGCCCGGGGTGCCCTACGATCGGAGTTGCCTTCCCTAAGTACGGGGTTTACCGCACTTCCCTTGATCTTATCATATCTAGATCTGATATCCTTTTCAACATCGGTGGCGGGATTGTCCGGATAGTTGGGAACCTCATATCCCTTACGTTGTAATTCTGCAATGGCTTCGTTCAACTGGGGAATGGAGGCACTTATATTGGGAAGTTTTATAATATTGGTGCCGGGCATCTTTACCAGTTTGCCCAATTCTACCAAATCATCGGAAATTTGCTGTTCCTTTTTCAAATATTCGGGAAATGTAGCAATGATCCTCCCTGCAAGGGAAATATCCTTTAGTTCAATCTCTATTCCAGCTGTTTTTGTAAATGCCTTAATTATAGGAAGAAAGGATTGTGTTGCTAATGCAGGGGCTTCGTCTGTTTTGGTATAAAGTATTTTTGGCATTTGTAAATAAATTTTTATGTTAAAGCGGTGCAAAGATACAATTAAAAAAACGCCAAATAAACTGCTAATGCTTTTATAGGGCTAAATTCTGTTTTTGGAACTGTTGGCAATGGGTGGTTATGAAGTTATCATGTTATCAAGTTATGGAGTTAAGAGTGATGGGTTAGGAAGTTAAGCATACCGGTTAAATAAAAAGATGGACTGTTCAATGTTCAAGGATTGGTGCTGAATATAAGCATATAGGCTATGGCCTACAGCGTATAGCCTAAAGAAAATACAGAGCGTCCGAAACCCTTGGATCGGGCTTTATAGCTATTTTTCCGGTCCATATGGCCTCCATACCGGTATGGCCAAATTCTTCGGTTATCTTACCAAAGCAGACATATATCCCAATCCCATGGAGGGGATATTTATCTACTCCATTGGTAAAACGTACTGCATCGAAATAACGGCCGGGGCGGATTGTCTATCCCCAACGCCCTTTTCCATATGGTACGGCCATGCAGCCCAAGGGCACTGGTCATCATTTCGAGGGGCATTTCCTGTATTACTTTGATCTGGGATATCCTAAAGCTACGCAAGGTTTGGTAGGTCTTTGGGCCAACGGAAGGAATCTTTTGTATGGACAGGGGGGCGAGGAATCCCTTTTCCATGCCTTG